>JBEAYH010000087.1:0-3355 GCA_041159435.1 Bacteroidota bacterium
GAAACAGTCATCAAGGAAGTCAATGATGTAATCATGCATCAAACAACTGAAATTAAAAAAATTGATATTGACGAAAACTTTGGAACTTGGGATAAATTCATCCAGTGGTTATCATATATCACTTTTAGATCAATCTTCAAACTTTTCACTTTTTACTTTTCAAAGAAAACAATGACTGAATAAATGATGGAAATCATTTATCATTCAATGCCTCAGGTTTATTTTTCGAAAAATAAACAAATGGTAGGTGAACTCACAAAAGAGCAAATTTCGAATTTATTGTCCAGCCAAATGATCGGCAGAATTGCCTGTTGCGATATTCAAAAACCATATATAGTGCCGATAGCATATGCATATGATGGAAAAGATATCTATTGCCAAACCACGGAAGGAAAAAAGGTTCAATACATGCGAGAAAATCCGAACATTTGTTTTCAGATTGATTTTTCCAACAGTATTTCAAATTGGCAAAGCATCATCGTCTATGGCAAATTTGAGGAGCTTGCTGAACAAGAAATTGAGACTGCAAGGGAATTCCTCATGAATAAAATTATGCCGCTCATGACGAATTCTAAAATTCATCCACATGAACACTGGGATACAAGGGAAGAAAAACTAGATGATAGCCACAGAATCAAACCCATCATTTTCAAAATAAAAATTGAAGACATAAGCGGCAAATACCACCGCATGTGAAGAATGATGCAGGAAAATCTATTTGTTAGGGACGTAAATAATGAATTTATCATTAAAGAACGTCTCACTAAATATTTGCTCAATAGGCTTTGCATATGGCTTTACGCCGGAATCAGCTATCTCTTGCGAAAGATCTCCCCCTTTCAAACAAATCAATCCGTTTCTGTATTCGGACATTTGATGCTCTTTCTTTAAAAGAGGTCGGCTCCAAGACCAGAGCTCTTTCAATGGTGCAACCGCCCTGGATACAGCAAAATCAAACTTCCTGTTTTTTATCTGCTCAGCCCGAATATGCTGCGTGGTAACATTCTTGATGCTGAGTTGGCTGCAGATTGCATCAATGACCTTGAGTTTCTTTCCTATGGAATCAACCAAATGAAATTGAATATTTGGAAAAAAAATAGAAAGGGGCACTCCTGGAAATCCACCGCCAGTTCCAATATCAATGATCTCGAGTCCGTCGATGAAATCAAACTCTGCAGCAATACTCAGTGAATGCAATACGTGCCGTTCGTAAAGCGCTTCAATGTCTTTTCGCGAAATCACGTTGATTTTCTCATTCCACTCACTGTACAAATTACCCAGCTGTTGAAATTGCCCAAGCTGGGTTTCAGAGAACTCAGAAAAATATTTTAAAATCAATTCCAATTTGTCCTGGGTTTTTTCCAAAGAGAAGAAAGAAAAAAGGTATAATAAAAAATCATCCAGATATCCCACAAGATAAAGTAAGGGAAAAGATCTTTTTCATTCAACTTAACCATGCATCTGTAAAAAACAATGCCCTGAATAAGCAATTTAACAGCCAAAGCAGGTAATACCCATACCCATGGCAAGAACAGAAAAGCAAAAACCAGTGCAGGGAAAAAAAGGATGTGGGTCATCATGTAAATCGCCAGCATCAGTCTGTCTGAGCCTTTGTAGTATTTACCCGTTGCATTGTGCCGCTCCTTCTGGGAAATCCACTCAGACCATTTTTTTGCAGGTGTTGAAAGGGTAAATGCATCTTTGTCTACTACCACAGCAGTATTGTGCTTATGGGCGCATCCATTGATAAATAAATCATCATCCCCTCCAGGAAGATGATGGTGCGATGCAAAACCCTTTTGTTTGAAGAACAGCTGTCTTTTGTATGCAAGATTTCTCCCTACACCCATATAAGGCCTACCACCCAGTGCAAATGAGAGATACTGCAAGGCAGTATGAAACGTATCAAAACGAATGATTTTATTGAGCAATCCCTTTGCTTTTTTATACCCACCATAACCCAATACAATATCAATGCCTTCTGAAAACCCATTTTGCATTTTACTGATCCAATGCTCAGAGCTGGGAATACAATCAGCGTCAGTCAGCAAGATGAGCTCGTGTTTGGCGCTTTTTATTCCAACTGAAAGTGGGAATTTTTTACCTGGAATATGAACCGCCTCCTGTTTAAGTTCAATAATATGCAACTGCTTGAAATCCTTGTACAGACCATCCAAAAGATATTTCGTATCATCCTGTGAATTGTCGTTGACTATGACAATTTCATGGGTACTCTTGTATGACTGTGCCAATACACCAGGAAGATTGGCTTCGATCTGATCAGCCTCATCCCTTGCACAGATAACGACACTGACCGGATGTTCTCTTCGGTTGATGTCTTCCTGTTTTTTGTAAAAAGCAAGCAGCCTGAAGTAACGGAGGTAAAAATACAACTGCACCAACAGCACAATCCCAAAAACACCCAGTGCGATCCAAGGCAAAAAAACCATGTGCGCAAAGTTAGATGAGTTAAAAAATAAATGAAGAATTTCAAAGAGAAGTTTTCCCATCTTTTTAAACAATCAGCAGTCATATATTTGCGGTGTGGATTACTCCTCTTGTCTAGAATATCTTTACAGCAAACTGCCCATGTTCAGCAGAACTGGACCCGCTGCGATCAAGCCAAGTTTGGACAACACAATTGCACTTTGTGCACATCTGGGAAATCCACATACTAAATTCAAATCGATACATGTAGCAGGCACAAACGGAAAAGGATCTGTTAGCCACATGTTGGCGTCCATTTTTCAGGAGCATGGCTTCAAAACAGGATTGTATACTTCTCCCCATCTAAAGGATTTCAGGGAACGCATCAAGATCGATGGCAAAATGATTGAAAAAGATTTTGTGGTCGATTTTACAACCAGCATAATGGATTTTATTGAAGAAAAGGAACCCTCATTTTTTGAGGCAACCGTAGGCATGGCCTTCCAATACTTTTCAGAAAACAACGTTGATATTGCAATCATTGAAACAGGACTTGGCGGAAGATTGGACAGTACCAACGTGATAGATCCGCTGATTTCTGTGATCACAAATATTGGATACGACCATATGAGTATCCTTGGAAATACATTAGAAGCAATCGCATACGAGAAAGCAGGAATTATCAAAAAGAATAAACCAATAGTAATTGGAAAATCAAATTCCGCAACTGCTCAAGTGTTCAATGAAAAAGCAACAAGTTGTTTTTCAAAAATCATTTTTACTGAAGAGGAGTATGAGATAGAAAATATAACACAGGAGAATGACTTGCTTTCTTTTATCATCAATCACAACAAACAAGAGAGAACCATTGCGAGTCCGTTGAGCAGCCTCTATCAGCTGGAAAATATTCGCACCGTGGTTGCAACCA
>JBEAYH010000021.1:0-17815 GCA_041159435.1 Bacteroidota bacterium
AAGAATAGGATGGCTCATTGTGCTTTTCTTGGGTGAGATGCTCACTGCGACTGCCATGGCCACCTATGAAATGGCACTCGACAAAGCACTGGTGCTCTCCATTTTTATACCGCTGATCATTTCAAGTGGTGGAAATACAGGCTCACAGGCCTCTTCACTGATCATACAGGCGCTGACGGTAGGTGAAGTAACCATAACCGATTGGTGGAATGTCATGCGCAGGGAAATCATTTCAGGAATATTGTTGGGAGCTGTACTTGGGTTGATTGGATTTTTCAGGGTAATTCTCTGGTCACAAATATTTCCAGCAGTATATGGTCCACATTATTTTCTTGTTGCAATAGTAGTGGGAATATCCCTCATAGGTGTGGTATTGTTTGGAACAATCACCGGATCTATGCTTCCGATTGCTTTGAAGAAATTGGGAGCCGACCCTGCAGTTTCATCCGCACCTTTTGTCGCTACATTGGTTGATGTAACAGGAGTAGTTATTTATTTCAACTGCGCTTACTTCTTTTTAAAGGGCACCATGCTCTAACCAATAAATATTTTCAATGAAAAGGCCTTGGAACAGGACTGACCTGCCCGTTTACAGCATCGGTACCAAATTCAAGGAATCGTATAACCTGAACATATGCACCTATGTTTCAGGGGCCAGTATGGATCCCAAAAGAATGTCTGTCGCCATTTACAAAGGCACAAAGACACTTGAACTTGCAGAAAAAGAGAAAATGATTGTGTTGCAAATGCTTTCCAAAGATCAAATCAACCTGGTAAAACACTTGGGATTCAAGTCTGGTAAGCATTTTGAAAAAATCAGCTACCTCGAAAAAAAGGGATTGATCACAGAATGGAAAGACTTTAAAGTCCTGCGCAACTCCCTTGCATACATACTTCTCAAACAATACGACAGCATTGATGCAGGTGATCATATTTTATTCGTATATGATGTAGTGGGATTTATCAACAATCGTGATGCGGAAGGGCTAACTTTGAACGAGTTGAGAAGAAAAAAAATAATCAGAGGATAATTCGCATGAAAGTTACTTCGGTTGACATTGCACGATTGACCATTCCAATGGAGCCTTTTGTGATCGCTACAGAGACTTGCTACGAGGCTCAAAACATATACATCAAGATTCATACGGATGTGGGGATATATGGAGTGGGAGAATGCAGTGCGTTTCCCATGTTGGTAGGTGAAACACAGGATACCTGTTTTTATGTTGGCAGAGATTTGGCAAAAATCATCAAAGGAAAAAATCCGCTTGAAATCGCATCAAGACTCAAAGAGTTTGATGCATTCATTTCGTTCAACAGCACCATCAAAAGTGCTTTTGATATGGCACTCTATGACATTGCATCAAAAGAAAAAAATCTTCCTCTATATCAATTCCTGGGAGGCAGAAAAAAAAAGATACAAACCGATCTCACCATAGGCATTGACAGTCCAGAAAAAATGGCCGAAAAAGCAAAAAATTTTATAGGTGACGGAGTACAGATCATCAAAATAAAATTGGGAAAGAATGGCGATGAAGATGTAAGAAGAGTAGAACTCATCAGAGAAGCAGTAGGCTACTCCATCCGGTTGAGGATTGACGCCAATCAGGGATGGGATTATCCAACTGCACTCAAAACCCTACTGGCGATTGAAAAATACAACATTGATTTTTGTGAACAACCCATGCACCATCGATTGGATGCATATTTGCCAGCTCTCAGAAAGCAGGCGAAGATTCCCATTATGGCAGATGAAAGTATATTTGATCACCATGATGCAGAAAGACTGATTCAAGCACAAAGTTGTGATTATATCAATATCAAATTGGCAAAATCAGGAGGCATCCATGAAGCAATCCATATTGCAAATACAGCCCAAACATTTGGCATTCCTTGTATGCTTGGAGGAATGGTAGAAAGCAGACTTGCGCTTACAGCCAAGGTCCATCTTGCTATGTCGCATGAAAATATCCAATTTTATGACCTGGATACATGTCTGCTTGGACATTTGGAAGATCCTGTAACAGGTGGTGCGAGGTACAACAATTATTTTTTAGAAATCGACGATATCCCAGGAATTGGAGCTGATATTTCAGATGATTTTTTAACACAGATGGAAAGAATAACCATTTAACTTTGATGCATGCAAAACAAAAAGTCTTCAGAAACAAAAGTTGAAATGACCGAGCTGGTGCTACCCAATGATACAAATTATTACGGCAATTTGATGGGCGGACGCTTGATGTACTGGATGGATGTTGCCGCCGCGATGTCTGCTTGGAAGCATTGCAATGCCCCATGCGTAACTGCCTCTGTTGACAATATTTCTTTTGTATCCCCCATCAAATTGGGAAATGTCGTTCATATTGAAGCAAAAGTTTCAAGGGCTTTCAATACTTCCATGGAAATACACCTGAAGGTCTGGGGGGAAGATTATACACAACAATACAAATACCAGAGCAATGAAGCCTATTTTACATTTGTTGCACTGGATCCAAATGGAAAGCCAAGAAAAGTCCCGGAACTTACTCCTGAAACGGAAGACGACAAGAAATTGTATGATGGTGCATTGAGAAGAAGACAACTGAGGCTGATTCTTGCCAAGAAAATGAAGCCTGCAGAAGCAACAGAATTAAAAGCCCTTTTTGACAATCAATCATGAAGGTTGTAACCTGTGGTGGCTGCCCATCATCTTAAATTCTGCACTTTGCTCAATGGCATTCATGATGATGTCTAGAATTTCTTCTACTGTCTTTGAATAATCAATATCTATAGGCGGCTTAAAGTGCACCGAAAGATTGGTGCCTCTTTTTTTGAAAACCAGTCCTTTGCGATTAAACGCCCTCCAAAATCCATTGATTACAACCGGCACCACAACAGGTTGCATTTCTTTGATGATATGCGCTGTTCCTTTTCTGCCGGGAGCAAAAGGCTTTGTTGTTCCCTGAGGAAAAGTAAGAACCCATCTTTTTTTAAGTGCAGCGTAAATACTCTCAAAATCTTTTGGATCAACTTCACGCTTAATATCTACACCTTTGCTCCTCCAAGTTCTTTTGATCGTAATAGCTCCGGCCAGTGTAAATAATCTTGTCAACAAATTATCCTTCATTGTCTCTTCGGCTGCGACAAAGTTGACATTTACAAAAGGGTTGAGGAGATAATACGGTAACCCCAGGCGATTCTTTTTGCCCCACTTTACAGCGCATAAAATATGTGAAAAAGCAATCACATCTGCAAAGTAGGTTTGGTGATTACTTACGAAAAGCACATTTTTTTTGGGTAGCCCCTTTAGATTTTCTGTACCTGAAATACTCAGTTTATTGACGATAGCGATACCCGGGTATGTGAATGCTCCCACCAAAGCAAAAACCAATTTCCTCACCAACTTGAAATACTTAAGTTTCTTCATACGACGCGTTCAAGATAATGAATTTATATTAAATGACATATGATTAGCTTTGTCTCACTTATGAAAATGAATACGGTAATTTTTGACATGGATGGACTAATCATTGATTCTGAGCCATTGTGGTATGAAGCCGCACAGGAATCATTCAAAATGTTTAACAGAAGCATCTCTGAAGATGCTTACAACACAACAACAGGATTGAGAACACCTGAATTTCTTGAACATTGGTTCAGGGTATTTGATATTGACAGAAAACATCTTGCAGCAACTGAATCAGATATTCTCGAGCGTTTGATTCAAAAGATCAACACCAAGGGCAATATGATGAATGGTGTTTTGCATGCGATCCATGTTTTTTCTGAACTGAATTTTAAAATTGGATTGGCAAGCTCCTCCCCTCTTGGTGTAATCAATGCAGTATTAGATAAATTAAATCTCAAAAATTACTTTACAACAATTGCATCTGCAGAAAACATGGATTACGGAAAACCGCATCCACAGGTTTTTCTGGATTGCGCCAAAGCACTGGACAGCGATCCTGTATGTTGCGTTTGTTTAGAAGATTCATTCAACGGATTGATAGCTGCCAAAGCTGCAAAAATGAAATGCATCATCGTACCTCATCCATCACAATTTGAAATGGAACGATGGAATATTGCAGACATGAAACTTGCTTCTCTAGAAGAGCTGCATCAACAGAAAATTTCAGAAATGGCATCATAAAAAAAGGGCCTCCTGTTGAGGAGACCCTTTGTATAAAAAGCATCTATGTTATTTGGCTTCTTCGCCGCCTTCCATTTTCTTTTTGAGTTCAGCCAATACACCCAAATCACCCAAAGTTGATTTCTCCACTTTGCTTTGGATGTCTTTGACAGCTTTTTTGGTTTTAGCTGCATCAGCTTTTTTCTCTTTGACAACAGCTTCTTTTTCATCAGCTGCCACTTGCTCCCAAATGCGAGCATGACTCAACACAATTCTCTTTTCATTGCGATCGAATTCAATCACCATGAATTGAGCTGTTTCGTCAGCACCAACCACCTTGCCATCTTCTTTTGCAAGATGACGGGCAGGAGCAAATCCTTCCAATCCATACGGAAGTTGTACCAATGCACCTTTATCATCTTTCTTGGTTACAGTTCCTTCATGGATAGAACCAATGGTGAAGGTTTCCTGCAATGCATTCCAAGGATCTTCTTCCAATTGCTTGTGTCCGAGTTGCAATTTTCTGTTTTCCTTGTCAATATTTAAAATGATGGTATCGATTGAACTTCCGGACTTGGTGAATTCAGAAGGATGATTGAAACGCTTTAACCAGCTGAGGTCACTGATGTGAATCATTCCACCAATTCCAGGCTGCAATTCAACAAACACGCCATATGGAGTGATGTTTTTCACCAATCCGTTGTGCTTGCTGCCTACAGGGAATTTTTCTTCAATTTCATTCCAAGGATCTGATGAGAGTTGCTTGATTGACAAGCTCATCTTTCTGCTGTCCTTATCAAGTGTAACTACTTTCGCTTCGTACTCATCACCCAATTTGAAGAATTCCTTCGCATTTACAGGTGTATTCGCCCAAGTGATTTCGCTTACGTGAACCAATCCTTCAACACCTGGAGTGATTTCCAAGAAAGCACCATAGTCTTCGATGTTAACGACTTTACCTTTTACAGTAGCGCCTTCAACAATGTCAGTTGAGAGGGTATCCCAAGGATGAGCAGTCAATTGCTTCAAGCCAAGGCTGATACGCTTCTTCTCGTCATCAAAATCCAACACAACTACGTTCACTTTCTGGTCAAGTTTCAATACCTCTGAAGGGTGATTGATTCTTCCCCAGCTGATATCGGTGATATAAAGGAGTCCGTCAACACCACCCAAATCCAAGAAAGCACCGAAGTCGGTGATGTTCTTGATGGTTCCTTCCAACACTTGTCCTTTCTCCAATTTACCCATGATCTCAGCACGCTGTGCTTCGATATCACTTTCGATAAGTGCTTTATGAGAAACAACTGCATTCTTGATGGCTTCGTTGATTTTCACCACTTTGAACTCCATTGTTTTTCCTACGAACTGATCGTAATCTGTAACTGGTTTCACATCAATTTGAGATCCTGGCAAGAATGTTTCCATTCCGAGGATGTCAACGATGAGTCCACCTTTTGTTTTACTTGTAACCAAGCCTGTAACAACCTCGCCAGTTTTGTGCATTTCAACAATGCGCTCCCAGGCACGGCTGATGCGCGCTTGCTTGCGACTGAGATGAAGGTGTCCTTCTCTGTCTTCTTTTTCCACCACCATTACCTCTACCACATCACCGGTTTTCAAATCATGCAAGTCCCTGAATTCGTTCAACGAAACAAGTCCATCGCTTTTGAAACCGATGTTGATCACCACGTCGGTTTTGGTCATACCTACTACGGTACCTTGAACCATTTCACCATCGGTGATTGTTTTGAATGTGCCCTCGTAAACGGCATCATACTTTTGTTGCTCCTCGTTGTTGTAACGGGCAACATTGCGCTTGTCAATACTCCAGTCAAAATCATCATGAGCTGTAGCAACTGACGGATTGGTTAGTGTGTTGTTTTCTTCCACTATGAATGTCCTCCTTTTGTTTAAATTTCAGGCTGTTTTGTCAGCCTGATTTGGGGACGGCAAAGTTAGCTCAAATGGCGGATTTGACCCTAAAAAAGGGGGTATTTTTGGCCTGAAAACAGCCGAATTTTTCGAAAAAGGGGCTTTTGGAGGGACTAGCCTGCTATTTTTCTGAGGGCCGCCACCAGCTTGTCCAGTTCCTTGGTGGATGTATACACATTGGGGGTTACCCTTACACCGTGGATGTTTTCCCAATTGATGGCAACAGTATGAATTTTATACTTGCTAAACAACTCTCCCGAAACCTCTTCAGGCTTTTTCCCCTTGACTGCAACATTGGCAATGGCGCATGACAGGTGATGCGATGCAGGTTGGTTGAATTGTATGTTGGGATGATTTTTCAATTGATCCACCCAATAATTTTTAAGAAACCTCAATCGATCTTCTTTTCTTTTGCTTCCCATCACATCGTGAAAATCTATGGCGGCCCCGATGGCCATTTCTGATGCAAATGACCTTGTACCCAATGATTCAAATTTTCTGATGTCAGTTCCATCTGGTTCATTATTGGAAAGCAATGCCCATACATTTTTAATTTTATCCTTTTTGATGTACAGCACCCCACTTCCAAATGGTGCACTCATCCATTTGTGCAGTGATGAAGCAAAATAATCACAGCCCAAATCTGGAACGTTGAAAGCGAAATGTCCAAGGGTATGCGCACCATCAGCAATCACTTCAATACCTCGTTGATGTGCTTGATCGGCAATTTTTCTGACGGGTATGATTTGACCACACCAATTGATTAGATGTGTAACCATCACAACCTTTGTTTTGCCGGTGAATGCTTTTGTATAATAAGCAGTGATTTCATCTTCGTTTTCAAGCGGAAGGGGAAGATCCACCCAAACCAATTTAATTCCATCGCGTTTTTCCCTTTGCTTCCAAGCATTGATCATATTGGGATAATCCTGTTTGGTCAACACAACTTCATCGCCTGCCTTTAAATTCAATCCAAAAATCACCGTATTCAATCCCTCGGTTGCATTTCGATTGATGGCAATTTCTTCCTTATCGCATCCACACAAGTGTGCAAGTCGCTCTCGCAGAGGTTCTCTGCCTTGGTCTAGAATTTGCCACATATAATAAGAAGGAGCTTCATTGCAGTATTGATAATACCTGATATGTGCATCCTGTACCACTTTTGGCTGAGGTGCAACTCCACCATTGTTGAGATTGATGATGTTGGGACTTACGGTATAAGCTTCCCGGATCCATGACCATAAATCTTCATCAGATGAAAACTGATCGGAAAGGCCATTGTCAAAATGATCTTTTACACGCAGTGCTTCAGATGCAAATGTGGGATTCACTGCGGTCAGGAATGGCAGTCCGGTTGTGACACCTGCAAGGGCACTGATAAAGCTGCGGCGGGAATTGGCATGCATGTTGTGTGATTTGAGTTGTGGGGTGGCAGATATTAGTTGACAGTTAACAGTTGACAGTTTTCAACTGTTCAAATAAGAATATTTTAGTTTAAGGTAATGCTTTTTTAAAGATCAAAACCCAACCGCCAACCGTTAACTGTCAACTTATTGTTTACCAGACTTTAATCCTATCGCTCTCGCAGCAATCATACCGCTGCTCCAAGCGTGCTGAAAATTATAACCGCCTGTAATGCCATCGATATTCATCACCTCGCCGGCGAAAAACAAGTGGGGGTATTTTTTGCTTTGCATAGACGCAGGGTCAATTTCAGATGTATCAATACCACCTGCAGTAACAAATTCTTCTTTGAAGGTGGTTTTACCTTTTACATGGTACGCATCCCCACACAAAACTTTCGAGAGCTGTACAAGCTTTTTCTGAGGAAGATCCTTCCATGGTAATTGCAATTGAATATCAGACTTGGTTAAAAGGTATTCCCAAAACCTGCTGCTCAATCCAAAAGGGTTTTTTGCTTGAACCAGACCATGCTGTTTTTCTTTCTCCATCTTCAATTTTTCCAGCATGCTGCTCTCGTTGAAAGTGGGACTCCAGTTGACAATGATTTCAAAATCATAGTTCAATTGATGCAGGTCAACTGCTGCATAAGAAGACAACTTCAGAACAGCTGGTCCACTCAAACCCCAATGTGTGATCAGCACAGGACCCTCCTGGTCCATTTTTAACTGCGGTATGCGCACTTTTGCAATTTCAACAGAGACGCCCATCAAAGCATGAAGTAATTTGTCGCTGATATTAAATGTAAACAAGGAAGGTACCGGGGGTACAATATTGATTCCTACACGTGATATAAAATCAAAAGATTCGATTTTCGCGAACCCACCTGAGGCTATACAAACATAATCCGCAAACATGCTGAAAGTACTTTCATTTTTCAGTTCAACTTCAAATCCCTCCCTATGCTGCTGAATGGACTCAACACTCGTCTGACATTGAATTTGAACACCATATTTGGAAGCTTCATTCAACATACAATCAATGATTGTTTGGGAATTATTGGAAGTTGGGAACATCCTCCCATCTGCCTCTATTTTCAATGCAACACCCCTCTCTTCAAACCATTGAATGGTATCAGCAGGTGAAAACTGATACAATGTTTTGCGCATGAAATGCTTTCCTCTGGGATATGCATGCAATAAATCATCTACTTCACTGGAGGCATGCGTAACATTGCATCTTCCGCCACCACTCACTTTTACTTTAGAAAGCAGTTTATTGGTTTTTTCAACGATGACAACCTGGAGGTTCGGGGAAAGCCTTGCAGCATTGATAGCACAAAAGAAGCCTGCTGCTCCACCGCCTATCACCAATAATTTTTTATCCTTGGCCATTTGATTGCATCACACCAGCATCACAAACATGTGAAAACATATGTGCAAGTAAAAGTTACGAAAGATCAGTAATCGCTGAGTAAAGCAGGGTTGTTTTTTTCCTGCAAAATGATATCGGTAAAACTTGATAGAATATCAGCTTTGTTTTTCTTTACACAAATGGTGTGTTCATAATGCGCTGAAAATTTACCATCACGTGTTCTGACGGTCCATCCATCATCATCATATACAACATCTTTGGTGCCAAGATTGATCATTGGCTCGATGGCGATGACCATGTTTTCTCTTAGCTTGGGACCCGCGCCTTTTTTACCATAATTAGGTACTTGTGGATCTTCGTGTAAATGTTTACCCAATCCATGTCCCACCAACTCCCTGACAACTCCAAAATGATATTTTCGTTCTGTGTATTCCTGGATGGCATTTGAAATATCACCTACCCTGTTTCCGTTGACAGCTTTTTCAATGCCAAGCATCAGTGATTCACGTGTAACCCTCATGAGCAATTGATGTTCTTCCAAAACAGGCAACAATCCAAATGTATAGGCACTGTCACCATGAAAACCATTTTTGTATACGCCAACATCAATGGAAACCAGATCGCCTTCTTTCAATTCTTTGTTGTTTGGGAAACCGTGCACCACGGCATCATTCACTGAGATACATGTAGCAAACGGATAGCCCCTGTAATTCTTAAATGAGGGAATGGCTTCTTGGGATAGGATGAACTCTTCTGCGCGTTTATCCAATTGGGCAGTTGTGATGCCAGGCTTTAAAATGGATGCGAGTTCAGCTAGGGTGCGACTGACAAGAAGTGCACTTTCGCGGATCAACTCAACTTCTTCGTTGGTTTTGATCCGGATCATTTTAAATGGAACTTGTTGTTACAGGTTGTCTTCCTTGAATTCTTCCGCCGGAAACCAATCCATCATATTGTCTCATTAACAAATGTGTTTCGATTTGCTGCAACGTATCAAGAATAACACCAACCATGATCAACAATGAAGTACCTCCAAAGAAAGACGCGAATGATTGGGTAACACCCAATTGCTGAGCAATGCCTGGAAGAATACCGATTGCAGCAAGGAAGATTGCTCCTGGCAGTGTGATTCTATCCATTACCTGTCCAATATAATCAGCAGTTGGTTGTCCGGGTTTCACCCCTGGAATGAACCCATTGCTTTGCTTCAGGCTGTCAGCCATCTGCTTTGGATTAAAGATAAGTGCGGTATATAAGAATGTGAAAGAAATCACCATGATCACATAGATCGTCATGTACCATATGTTACTTGGATCATTGAATATTCTGGCAATTCCCTGTCCAGATTCCAAATTGGTAAAGGAGAATAATGTTGGCAGGAACATGATGGCCTGTGCAAAGATGATTGGCATCACACCTGAGGCATTTACTTTTAAGGGCAAGAACTGTCTTGCACCTGTGAGTGCTTTGTTTCCGACCAATTGTTTTGCATAGCTCACCGGGACTTTTCTTACACCCTGTACCAGCAATATTAATCCGAGTACGATTACAATCAGGAATGCGATTTCAATGAGGAACAACAGCAATCCACCACCACCGCGGGTTTGTTTGGCACCCAATTCACCGATGAATGATTGTGGAAGACGGGCAAGGATACCCACCATGATGATGATGGAAGTTCCGTTGCCAAGACCTTTGTCTTGAATCTTTTCACCCAACCACATTACAAAGAGTGTGCCGGCTGTCAAAACAATTACTGTAGAAAGCCAGAAGTAAGGCTGATAGGCTTCGATCAATGCATCTCTGCTAACATTTTTCAGGTAAGCAACATAAGCTGCAGCCTGGAACATGGTTACAAGTGCAGTGATGTATCTTGTCCACTGATTGATCTTCTTTCTTCCGCTGTCACCCTCTTTCTGAATCTTTTGCATTTGAGGAACAAAGATGGTCAGCAACTGCATGAAAATTGATGCAGAAATATAAGGCATGATACCCAATGCAAAGATGGATGCGTTTGTGAACGAGCCACCAGCGAAAGTATCGAATATGCCCAAGAGGCCTTTCTTGGCGCTCTCAAGATCAAGTTTATTTGGATCAATACCGGGCAATGAGACGTGTGCACCGAATCTATAGACCAAGATGAGCAGCAAAGTGATACTAATTTTTGTTCTTAGTTCATCAATGCTCCAAATATTCTTGAGTGTCTGGATGAATTTTTTCACTGAGAAAATTATTTAATGATTTCAACAGATCCGCCAGCAGCTTCTATTACAGCTTTGGCTTTTTCACTTACAGCATTTACTTTAAAATCAACTTTTTTGCTGATGGCACCGTTTCCGAGGATTTTTACCTTGTCGGTACGGTTGATGAGACCGTTGACGTACAAATTCTCCATGCTGAATGAGCTGAGTTCGTATTTTTCAACGAGTGACTCTACTTGTCCAAGGTTGAATACTTTGTATTCTACCCTGCTGATATTTTTAAATCCAACTTTTGGAATACGACGCTGAATAGGCATCTGGCCACCCTCGTGACCCTTCTTGGACTTATAACCTGCACGGCTTTGTCCACCTTTATTACCTTTTGTAGAAGTTCCACCGTGACCCGAAGCTTCACCGCGGCCTAATCTTTTTTCTCTTTTTGTTGCGCCTTCAGCAGGCTTTAAAGTGTGTAGTTTCATTTTTTTTGTTTTACTCAACGCAGTCCCCTGAGACCACTCGTATTAATTACGTTAGATAAAGACAAACAGGGATTTGCCTTACAGTTCTTCAACTTTAACCAAGTGTGTTACTTTCTTAACCATTCCAAGAATTTGAGGAGTGGCCTCAAGCTCAACGGATGCGTGTAATTTGCGCAATCCGAGTGCTTCCATTGTACGCTTTTGACGTTCTGGACGATCAATCACGCTTTTTACTTTGGTAATCTTAAGCTTTTTCATATTGAAACCCTAAGGTTGATTTTACTTGTGATGTATTCTATTAACCATTGAAGACTTTCTTCAATCCAATTGTTCTTGTTTTTGAAACATGAATTGGTTCACGGAGCAAAGCCAATGCTTTGAAAGTGGCTTTTACCACGTTATGTGGATTTGCAGAACCAAGTGATTTGGCCAGTACGTCTGTAACCCCAACACTCTCCAATACAGCACGCATGCTACCACCGGCGATCACACCCGTACCATGAGCAGCAGGCTTGATCAATACTTTTGCAGCACCTTCTTTTGCATACTGGTCATGTGGAATGGTTCCTTTCATGACTGGAACTTTGATCAAATTCTTCTTCGCATCCTCAATGCCTTTCGTAATGGCTTCTTGAACTTCCTTTGCTTTACCAAGTCCATGTCCAACTACGCCTTGCTCATTTCCAACTACAACCAATGCAGAGAAACTGAATGCTCTACCACCTTTTGTTGTTTTCACAACACGGTTGATAGCTACTACTTTCTCCTTTAACTCAAGGTCTCCGGCTTTGACTCTGCTGTAATTTACTTTTGACATCTAAATATTGATTTGAATGAATTAAAATGTAAGTCCGCCCTCACGTGCACCTTCTGCTACTGCCTTTACTCTTCCATGATACAAGAAACCACCGCGATCAAATACGCAAGATGAAAGTCCAAGCGCAACAGCTTTTTTAGCAATTGCTTGTCCAACCAACTTGCTTATTTCAGTTTTGGTTCCTTTTTGGGCTTTGATCTCTTTGTCTTTTGAAGAAGCTGCAGCCAATGTTGTTGCATTGACATCATCGATCAACTGTGCGTATATGTCTGTATTGCTTCTAAAAACAGCGAGTCTTGGAGATTGCGCAGAACCTGAAACCTTCTTGCGAATGGTATACTTGATTCTTTGTTTTCTTAATGATTTAACGTTCATTTTATTAAAGTTTTTCCTGATGCTGCCAGGATGTTTATTTTAATTATTTACCAGCTGCTTTACCTGCCTTGCGACGGATGTACTCACCCTTGTATTTCACACCCTTGCCCTTGTAAGGTTCAGGCTTTCTCAATCCTCTGATCTTTGCTGCTACTTGTCCGAGCAACTGCTTATCAATTCCCTCAAGGAAAATTCTTGGGTTATCACCTTTTTCTTGGGTAGTTGATACTTTCAATTCTTTTGGAACTTCAAAAATGATGTTGTGTGAATATCCCAAAGACAGATCCAGGATGTTTCCCTGATTGGCTGCTTTGAAACCCACACCCACCAATTCAAGTTCTTTTTTGAAACCAATGGTAACGCCATTCACGAGGTTGTTCACCAGTGCTCTGTACAAGCCATGCAATGCACGGTGTCTGATCTGATCAGTTGGTCTTTTAAACTCCACAACGTTTTCGCTGACAACAACTGTAATGTCGCGGTCAATTTGTTGCTTCAATTCACCTTTCGGACCTTTTACGGTCACGATATTATCACTCCCTACTGCAAGGGTTACACCTTTTGGAAGTTCAATGATTTTTTTACCTATACGAGACATAGTAATTTTTTTTAATAAACGTGACAAAGTACTTCACCACCAACATTCTGCGCCTTTGCATCCTTGTCTGTCATCACACCTTTGGAGGTGGAGAGGATGGCGATACCCAAACCATTTTTAACTCTTTTGAAGTCAAGCGGTTTTGCGTATTGTCTCAAACCCGGACGAGATACTCGCTCCATGGTTTTGATCGCAGGCTCTTTGGTACTTGGATCATACTTCAAAGCTATTTTGATAACACCTTGTTTACTGTCGTCTTCAAACTTGTATTTCAAGATGTATCCTTGGTTGTACAAAATCTCAGTGATGCGCTTCTTCAAATTAGAAGCTGGAATCTCTACGATTCTGTGTCCCGCCATTTGTGCATTTCTAATCCTGGTTAGAAAATCTGCAATTGGATCTGTTGTCATATTTTATCCCTCCTTAGTCCCTTGCTACAGGGAGTATTTCGGTTTTAGTTTAATTGTTGTTTTTGATGGATTACCAGCTTGCTTTTTTAACACCTGGAATCTTTCCTGCCAATGCCATGTCGCGGAATGTTACCCTTGAGAGTCCGAAGAACCTCATGTAACCCTTTGGACGACCAGTCAGTTGACATCTGTTTTTCAACCTGACTTTTGATGAGTTTTTTGGAAGTTGGTCGAGTGCTGTCCAATCACCTGCGGCTTTCAAAGCTGCACGCTTTTCAGCAAACTTAGCAACCATCTGCTCCCTTTTTCTCTGTCTGGCTTTTACCGATTCTTTTGCCATATGTTAGGTTTAGTCTTTTTTAATGTTTTTGAATGGCATACCCATTTCTTTCAACAACTCGTATGCTTCTTCATTGGTTTGAGCGGTTGTTACGAAAGTGATATCCATGCCGGTGATTTTTGTAACCTTGTCGATATCAATTTCAGGGAAAATGATCTGCTCGGTTACACCCAACGTGTAGTTGCCACGGCCATCGAATGATTTTTCACTTACGCCTTTGAAGTCACGTACACGTGGAAGCGAAGCTGCGATCAGTCTGTCGAGGAACTCGAACATTTTTACACCGCGCAAAGTCACGCGTGCACCGATGGGCATGTGTTTTCTCAACTTGAAGTTGGAGATATCCTTCTTAGATCTTGTAGCAACTGCTTTTTGCCCTGATATCATGGACAACTCATCCAATGCGATATCAATGAGTTTTTTATCAGCCACAGCTCCATTCACACCTCTGTTCAAACAGATCTTGGTGAGTTTTGGAACCTGCATAACAGTGCTGTAAGAAAATTTTTTCATCAAAGCAGGTACCACTTCTTTTTGGTACTTGGTTTGCAGTCTGGGTGTATACATTGCAGTGCTCATTATTTAATTACCTCCCCTGATTTTTTTGATACTCTTACCAATTTTCCGTTTTCCCTGGTTCTTTTCACTTTTGTTCCAGTCTCTTTCTTCGCATCCCACAACATTATATTGCTGATATGAATGGAAGCTTCTTTTTTGATCAAACCACCCTGTGTGTTTTGGGCAGAGGGCTTGGTGTGACGGGTTACAATGTTTGCTCCTTCAATCAATACACGAGACTTGTCGGGAAACACCTCAAGTACCTTGCGAGGCTTCTTGAGATCCTTGTCATCTCCTGAGATGATTACAACTGAATCACCTTTTTTAATGTTGAACTTGGGCTTGAATCTATTGCTCATTGTCTTTATTTTTCGCGTTGAACGCTTGTTTGTTTAATTAAAGTACTTCAGGGGCGAGTGAAATAATTTTCATGTATCCCTTGTCTCTCAATTCACGGGCAACCGGACCGAAAATACGGGTACCTCTTGGTTCATCTGCCTGATTGAGCAACACGACTGCATTGTCATCGAAACGTATATAAGAACCATCCTTTCTGCGCAATTTGTTTTTGGTTCTAACAATTACTGCTTTGGCAACTGTACCTTTTTTGATACCGCCAGCAGGAATTGCATCCTTCACAGTTACAACAATCTTATCACCAATCTTTGCATAGTCTTGTCCGCTGTTTCCCAATACACGAATACACAACACTTCTTTGGCGCCGCTGTTGTCTGCTACATTCAATCTGGATTCTTGCTGAATCATTTTTTTCTATTTTAAACGGCTCTCGCCGTTGAGTTGAACGAATATTGCTTAAATACTATTTTGCTTTTTCAATTATCTCTACAAGTCTCCAGCGCTTTGTTTTGCTGAGGGGTCTTGTTTCTTCAATTTTTACAACATCACCAGGTTTTGCTTCATTCTTTTCATCATGCGCATGGAACTTGGTAGTCTTCTTTACGAACTTTCCGTAAATAGGGTGCTTCACCTTTCTTTCCACTGCAACCGTGATGGTTTTATTCATCTTGTCGCTGCTTACAGTCCCTGTTTTGGTTTTGCGAAGTTTTCTTTCAACCATTTCTTTTCATTTTATCTCCCAGGTTTAACTGGAATATGTTTTTAATATTTCTCTTGATTATGCGAGTGTTCTTTTTTTTAATTCTGCTTTAAGTCTCGCGATATCTTTTCTCAAAGAGCGAATACTCATTGGATTCTCAAGAGGGGTGATCGCGTGTGCAAATTTCAACTTCTTCAAACGAGACTCATCTTCTGAAATCTTCGCTTTGATATCTGATTCACTCAGCGATACAATACTTTTTAAAAAATCAATCTTCTTTGACATGTCCTGTTGGTTTATCTGTTATGCTTACGCCGCGTAATCTCTGCGCACGATAAATTTGGTTTTGATGGGAAGTTTTGCAGCAGCAAGATCCAATGCTTCCTGTGCAATTTGCAAGCTCACACCTTCCAGTTCGAAAATGATTCTTCCTGGCTCTACCACTGCAGCCCAGAATTCAGGGTTACCCTTACCCTTACCCATCCTCACTTCAAGTGGTTTGCGTGTAATTGGTTTGTCAGGGAATATGCGGATCCAAACATTGCCTTCTCTCTTCATGGCCCTGGTAAGTGCCTGACGAGCTGCTTCGATTTGTCTGTTGGTCATCCAAACGGGTTCTAGTGCTTTGAGTCCAAATGAACCAAAAGCCAAAGTTGTTCCACGCTTGGCAACTTCACGGATCCTTCCTTTCTGCGCTTTTCTGTGTTTTGTTCTTTTCGGTTGTAACATGTTACAGTATTTTTATTGAATACTTTTAAAATTTGATTAGCCTCTGCGATCTCTTCCACCACCTCTTCTGTCATCTCTTCCACCGCCACCTCTTCTGTCATCTCTTCCACCGCCACCACGTGCATCTCTTCTTTCAGCAGCTTCGGATTTTCCACCTACAAAATTTGGATTCAAATCACGCTTTGCCAATACTTCTCCTTTACAGATCCAAACTTTGATACCGATCTTACCGTAAACCGTCTGCGCAAATACAGAAGCATAGTCAATGTCCATTCTGAATGTATGCAAAGGAACACGGCCTTGTTTGATTTCTTCCGCACGTGCAATTTCAGCACCGCCCAAACGTCCACCTACTTTGATCTTGATACCTTCAGCACCCAATCTCATCGTTGAAGCGATGGCCATTTTAATGGCACGCTTGTAGCTGATACGGTTTTCAATTTGCTTTGCAATGGTCTCACCAACAATGTTGGCATCCAATTCAGGTCTGCGGATTTCAAGGATGTTGATTTGAACATCTTCTTTTCCGGTCAGTTTCTTCAACTCCTCTTTCACCCTGTCCACTTCTCCACCGCCTTTACCAATGATGATACCAGGCTTGGAAGTATGGATGGTAACGATCAGCTTGTTGAGTGTACGCTCGATCACAATCTTCGCAATGCCGCCTTTGTTGATACGGGCATTGAGGTAGTTGCGGATCTTGTTGTCCTCGATAAGCTTGTTCGCGTAATCTTTTTTATTGCCATACCAGTTGCTCTCCCATCCGCGGATGATGCCTAACCTGTTGCCAATTGGATTCGTTTTTTGACCCATTATAATTCAGTTTGTTTGTTCTTAATTTTTTGCATCAACAATTACAGTCACATGATTGCTGCGCTTTCTCATGCGGTAAGCACGTCCCTGTGGAGCAGGCAACATGCGCTTGATTGAGCGTGCGCCATCAACGAAAATGGTTTTCACCACCAACGATTCAACATTGCCGCCATCGTTCTTTTGCTTCCAGTTGCTTACTGCAGACATCACCAACTTGCGAAGGGGTGTTGCACTGTGCTGTGGATGATGCTCAAGAATCGCTACTGCTTCCTCAACCTTCATGCCACGGATATGATCCGCCAATAGGCGCATCTTGCGTGGTGAAGTGGGATAGTTTCTCAATTTTGCTACTGCTTCCATATTTTTATTTTTCAGTTGCCGGAACGCGTCCAACAATTATTAAACTACTTTTTTACTTGAGTGACCTTTGAAATTGCGTGTAGGTGCAAATTCTCCCAATTTGTGTCCAACCATGAATTCAGTTACATATACAGGGATGAACTTGTTACCATTGTGAACAGCAAATGTGTGTCCAACGAATTCAGGTGTGATGGTGCTTCTGCGGCTCCATGTCTTCACAACTGCTCTCTTGGATTTGCCATCATTCATCGCGACTACCT
>JBEAYH010000163.1:0-7698 GCA_041159435.1 Bacteroidota bacterium
CTTGAGGAATGATTGGTAGGTACCCCTGTGTGGTGCTGACATTCAATAAAACATATACCAATGAAATGATCCAAAGTGGTATACCTCCACCCACCATGGGAAAAATTCGATAGGTTGGTGCAATGGTTGTTGCAGCACTTGCGAGTCCTAGGATTCCAGGAATCACACCTGAAAAAAAGGAGTAAGGTGCTGCTTCCTGCTGAAATATTTGTACGGACAATATAAATGTGCATCCAGCAATGAAACTGCTGTATATAAATAATGGAAATATTTTATCACCGCCTACCAAATCCTGAATCAGGTATCCAAACATCCATGTCCAAATTAGATTTCCAATCACAACAATCAGCTTGACTTCTGAAAATTGCATCGTTATGAAAGTCCATGGTCTTGTTAAAAATTTATCGGGATCGGCAGATAAAACGGACCAGTAATAAATATTACGGTAAAAAGCTTCTGGGTCCATTCTTGAAAAAGTATAAATGCTTTTGATGAAATTGAGTGCAACAAAGAACATGGCCTGCACAATGATCATCATCAGCAAAGGATTGCTCGAATCCCACTTTGTCGAAGGGGTATAATATCTTGAACCTGTTGCCATATCAATAAAAATGTCTTCTGTTGTTTCTGTTCCAAATCATGACAATCACGATGCCAACGGCCGCGCCACCCAGGTGGGCGAAGTGTGCAATGCCGGTTGAACTGCTTGAGACACCACCCAGCAAATCCAACACTGCCAATCCAAGCAATGCCCATTTGGCTTTGATGGGAAATGGTATGGGTAAAATAATCATTTGGCTGTTTGGAAAAGTATAAGCAAAAGCAGCAAAGATTCCCATCACTGCACCTGATGCTCCCAATGTTGGAACATTCGTCATCATAAAAAGTTCTGCTGCAGACATCTTGCCTGCATCAAACATGGCAGTGTATTGTGCAATATCATATGTAAGGGCCAATACCTGCGTGATACCAGCACCCAATCCACATACGAGATAAAAAATTAAAAACCTTCCTGGTCCCCATAGATTCTCCAATGTTGCGCCAAACATCCACAATGCAAACATGTTGAATAAAATATGGAAAAATGATTCTGATGAATGCAGAAACATATAAGTGATATACTGCCATGGATGGTAGTACTGAGAGCTGAAATGATGCAATGCAAAAAGATCCTCGATTGAGATCAGGTCCTGGCCGATGGTAATCTGGGCCAACCATACGAGTCCGTTGATGATCAAAAGATTTTTAATTACTACCGGTAAAACCTGAAACCTACCTGGCCTGATATCTGATTCCATAAAGCATGTTGTTATACAAAATTAACGAACCTCATTCAATGTCCCTTCAACTTCAGTTGAACAACATTTTCAATATGATGTGTATGGGGAAACATATCCACCGGTTTCACCGCTGTTACATCATATTTTTCCCCCAGCAGCTGTAAATCGCGTGCCTGGGTTGCAGGATTGCAGCTTACATATACCACTGTTGGTGCTTCCATGCGCAGAATCTGGTGAATCAGTTTTTCATGCATGCCTGCGCGAGGAGGATCGGTGATGATGACATCCGGACGTCCATGTAATTGAAAAAAATCATCGGTACAGATATTTGCAACGTCTCCAGCAAAAAACAACGCATTGGATAATTGATTCAGGTCGACGTTTTCTTTCGCATCTTCAATGGCTTCCTCAATCAGTTCAACACCGATGATTTTTTTCGCTTGGTCGCTCACAAATATCCCTATGCTTCCTGTTCCGCAATAAAGGTCATAAACCACTTCACTGCCTGTTAATTCAGCAAAATCTTTCGTGATCTGATACAGCTGCTCTGCCTGCTTGGTATTGGTTTGGAAAAAGGATTTTGGACTGATCTTGAATTTCCATTTCTGGAGTTGTTCAATGGCATAGGGATTCCCTTTGAACAATACAGGTGATTGATCGAAAATGCTGTCGTTGAATTTTGTATTGACAGTGTAATACAATGAGGTGATTTCCGGGAAGGATTTCTCCATGAAATGCATTACTTCTTCTATGGCAGATGGTTCGTTTTCACCAAAAACAACATTGACCATCAGATCTCCAGTAATGCATTGCCTGATCATGAGGTTGCGCATCAATCCAACATGATTCCTGATATCATAAAAGCTATAGCCTTTCTCCAAAACAAAAATCCTCAGCTCATTTCGAATCCTATTGCTAGGCTCCTGCTGCAAAAAACATTCATCAATGTCAATGACTTTATCAAATGCACCCGGTACATGGAATCCCAATGCAGGGATCGATGGGAGTCCTATTTTCTCTCCTTCAGGTAGATTCAATGAAGCCATCTCCTCATACGTGAAGTATTTCTTAGAACTAAAAGTAAATTCAAGTTTATTTCTGTAGTAGACAGTTTCCTTGGCAGCTGCAATCGGTTGAAGTGCAGGAATATTCACTTTCCCAATTCTTTTAAGATGTTGTTCCACCTCGGACTGTTTGTAAACAGCCTGCTTTTCATAAGGCAGCATTTGCCATTTGCATCCACCGCAAACTCCAAAATGTTTGCAAAAAGGAGCAACCCTGTCTTTGGAGTATTGATGAATTTTTTTGACAACGCCCTCGGCCCAATCTTTCTTGTTTTTTGTCAGCCGCACATCGACCACATCACCTGGAACAGCACCTTCAATAAAAATTACTTTTCCGTCCTTTCTTGCAAGTGACTTTCCCCCTGCGGCATAGGAAACCACCTCAAGATTCAACATCCATGCGTCCTTCTTCCTTCTCATATTTAAGATTGATTTATAAAGTTATTGAATAATTTTGCCCAAAGCCTTTTACATGAGAATTCTCTCACTGATTACCATATTCTTCCACTGCTCTATGATCGTTTTTGCACAAAATGTGTACGAGATCAAGGCAAATATCAAACCCTTCAACAAAGGACATCTTTATCTCGCTTACCATTTTGGGAGCAAACAATACTTGATCGATTCAGCAAAGATTCAACCAACAGGTGATGCCATATTTACTGGAACCAAAAAACTTCAAGGTGGTGTTTACCTGATTGTATTCCCTGAAAAAAATGGATGGGTAGAATGCATGATTGACAAAGACTTGAAATTATCAATCAAAGCAGACACCAGCAACCTCATGCAATCCATGCAATTTGAAAATTCAGTTGACAACACTGTTTTTTCACAATACCAGCAGAAATCATTTGAAATCGGGACCAGCATCAATGAGCTGCGAAAAAAATTAACAGGTAAAGCAGGTGAGCCAGCTTATGATTCCATCAATAACACCATCAAGCAACTTGGAGAGTCGATGCAGCAGTACAGATTGGATATCCAACAAAAATATCCGAATAGCCTGCTGACTTCTATCTTTCATATTTTACAAGAACCTGAAATCCCACCCGCTTCCAAACATCCCAAAGGAAAGTACGACAGTGTATTTGCATATAATTACTACAAAGACCATTTCTGGGATGGCATCAGTTTTACGGATGAACGACTGATTCGCACACCGGTATTGCAAGGAAAATTTGACAGATACTACGACCAAGTATTGCCTCAGATGCCTGATTCATTGATTGTATATGCCGACAAAATGCTCCAGGCCTCAAAACCAAATGAGGAGATGTTCAAATTCATCCTATCGAGTTTGACAGATAAGTATGTCAACCCAAAGTACATGGGACAAGATGCTGTTTTTGTACATCTGTTTGAAAAATATTTTTTAGCCGGACAAGCAGACAGCTGGATGAATGAACAGTATAAAAAATTTGTATTCGACCGTGGATATTCCATGATGTCCAATCGCATTGGACTCAAAGCGCCGGAACTTCAAATGATTGATACCCTTGGAAGACCATTCCTCTTGAGTTCCATACAATCACCTTTTACTGTGATCTGCTTTTGGGATCCAACATGTGGACACTGTAAAGAAGAAGTACCAAAAATGGATTCCATCTTTCAGGCTAAATGGAGAAAGAATGGAGTAAAGCTGATTGGAGTAATGGTGGATGGAGGAAAACAAAACTGGTTGAAATTCATCAAAGATCAAAAACTATCTGGATGGACACATATATATCAGACAGACGAGATGAAGGATAAAATTTATAAAGCAGGAAAACCTGGATTCCGTCAGCTCTATGATGTATACCAAACCCCTATGGCTTATTTGCTGGACAATAATAAAAACATCATTGCCAAAAAGTTGAACTACCTGCAAATGGATGAGTTCATGGAAGCGAAGAAAAAATCACAACAGCAATAATTAAAAACCTGGGCTACTGCATCACGAATGAGCATGGGCTTACCCAACGTATAATAATGCAACACAGGCACGCCCGCTTTTTTGAGCTCCTTTGATTGATGAACCAGCCAGTTCATTCCCACCTGCTCGCTTTCAGCATCTGTTTTTGATTTGTTCATGTCGTTGATCAGATCTGTCGGAAGATCCACATGGAATATTCTTGGAATAACAGTCAGCTGCTTCTTGCTGGTAAGTGGTTTCAAACCAGGAATGATGGGCACATGAATATCATTCGCTTTACACTTGTCAACAAATTCAAAATATTTGGCATTGTCAAAAAACATTTGCGTTACTATGTACTCGGCTCCAGCATCCACCTTTGCTTTCAAGTAGCGCATATCGGTCTCCATATTGGGAGCTTCAAAATGTTTTTCAGGATAACCGGCAACTCCCATACAAAAGTTGGTTCTGAAACCTTCGCGAATGTCTTCTTCCAGGTAAATACCATTGTTGAGACGACCAACCTGTTGCAAAAGATCTATTGCATATTTGTTTCCATTTGGTTCAGGCTCAAAACTGGCTTCGTTCTTGGTTGCATCACCTCTTAATACCAATACATTGTCTATCCCCAAAAAGTTAAGATCAATCAATGCATCCTCGGTTTCACGTTTGGTAAATCCACCACATATCAAATGCGGTACTGCATCAATTTGATAGTGATTCATGATCGCAGCACAAATGCCAACAGTACCCGGACGCTTCCTTACTTCAACTTTCTCAAAAGTGCCATCATGCTTTTTCTTAAAAATATGTTCACTGCGGTGATAGGTAACATTGATGAAAGAGGGCTTGAATTCCATCAAAGGATCCAGGTGTTGATACAATGAGGCAATGTTTTTCCCCTTGAGAGGAGGTAGTACCTCAAAGGAAACCAGGGTATCTTTTGATTGTTTGATATGGTCGATTACTTTCATGCCCTTGGGTGTTTTGTGCGACTGCAAAAGTAAGGATAATATGCTGTTTAAATTTGATACATTTGTATACCATGAGTCTCACTATTACTACGCAACAACTCGTTAAAAAATACCGCAACAGAACAGTGGTGAACCAGGTTTCAGTTGAAGTGAAACAGGGAGAAATTGTTGGTTTACTCGGTCCGAATGGTGCTGGTAAAACAACTTCTTTTTACATGGTGGTGGGACTGATTAAGCCCGACGAGGGAGATGTTTTTTTGAACGACATCAACATCACCAAACTTCCGATGTACAAGCGAGCACAAATGGGAATCGGTTACTTGCCCCAGGAAGCATCTGTTTTTAGAAAACTATCAGTAGAAGACAATATTGCAGCAGTATTGGAGATGACTGCACTCAGCAAGCAGGAACAAAAGGATAAGTTGGAATCATTGATTGCAGAATTCAGGTTATCGCATGTAAGAAAAAACAATGGTGATTCTTTGAGTGGCGGTGAAAGAAGAAGAACTGAGATCGCAAGAGCATTGGCCGTAGATCCCAAATTTATTTTATTGGATGAACCCTTTGCAGGTGTTGATCCAATTGCAGTAGAAGATATTCAAATTGTTGTAGCAAGATTGAAATACAAAAACATTGGCATCCTGATAACCGACCACAACGTAAACGAAACATTGTCTATCTGTGACAGGGCTTATCTGTTGATAGAAGGAAAAATTTTCAAACACGGCAGTGCAGAACAATTGGCTGAGGACGAGCAAGTAAGGAGACTCTATCTTGGAAGAAATTTTGAATTGAAGCGAAAGGACTATTTGCATGAAGAAGCAAAACAGCACATCACAACAAATAGCCAATAAACCCCCATTACCATGAAACTGCTGAGTCCTGCCATTTCAACGCTGGCAAGATTGCGATCCTGGAGAATCGAGGCCTGGATTGATCATCCCATCTCAGCGCAGCGGGAGGTATTGCAGGATTTGGTGACCGCAGGACAATACACGGCATTCGGAAGAAAGCATGAATTTTCAAAACTCTTCAGTACCAAAAATTTTAAACAGGCCATTCCCATTCATGATTACAATGACCTGAAGCCATATATAGAAAGAATCATGGCAGGGGAAGAAAATGTATTGTGGAATACCCCCATCAACTGGTTTGCAAAAAGCAGTGGCACAACTTCAGACAAAAGCAAGTTCATTCCTGTAAGCCACGAGAGTCTTGTTGATGGTCATTACAAAGCAGCAAAGGATATTCTCTCATTGTATTATATCCATCACCCCGATTCTGATTTGTTGACTGGAAAAGGGTTGGTAATTGGTGGCAGCCATAACATCAACAGCCTGCATGAAGAAGCACATTTTGGTGATCTCAGTGCAGTTTTAATGCAAAACACACCGTTTTGGGGAAATTGGATCAGGACCCCTGATTTGAAAATTGCCTTGCTCGATGAGTGGGAGAACAAAATAGAAATGCTTGCACAATCAACCATGCATGAACATGTAACCTCCATTTCAGGAGTTCCCACCTGGACGTTGGTATTGTTTCAAAGATTATTGGAATTGACAGGCAAATCATGCATCAAGGAAGTTTGGCCCTCACTTGAATTGTATATGCATGGTGGCGTTTCATTCCATCCTTACAAAGAGCAATTCAAAAAACTGATTGGAGCAGACATTCATTATTTGGAAATGTACAATGCCAGTGAGGGATTTTTTGCCGCACAGGATATGCCTGGAAGCGAAGGCATGCTGCTCTTTTTAGACCATGGTATATTTTATGAATTCATGCCCATTGAAGAATACGGCAAAGAGGAACCCAGAACTATCGGACTTAAAGATGTAGAAATGGGACAACAATATGCCCCTGTAATCAGTACCAATGGAGGACTCTGGAGATATTTAATTGGCGATACCATACAATTCACAAGCATCAAGCCCTACCGAATCATTGTAAGTGGCAGATTGAAATTATTCATCAACGCATTTGGCGAAGAATTGATCATTGACAATGCAGAGCGTGCGATTTCTGAAACATGCAGACTGACCAATGCCATCATCAATGATTACACTGCTGGTCCTGTTTATTTCAGTGACAATGGAAATGGCGCACATCAATGGCTGATTGAATTTGAAAAAGAACCATCAGACATCCAATTGTTTTCATCCATATTGGATCAGGAGTTGAAAAAACTCAACAGTGATTATGAAGCAAAAAGACACAAAGACATTGCACTCAGACCTCCCATCATCCATGTTTTGCCACAAGGCCATTTCAGCAAATGGCTGAAACAAAAAAATAAATTAGGCGGTCAGCATAAAATCCCGAGATTGTCAAATGATAGAGTGATCATTGAGGAAATTTTGAAACTGACGACAGTTGGAGGTTAGCTGTTGACAGTTGTCTGTTGACGGTTGACAGTTGACGGTTGACAGTTGACGGTTGACAGTTGACGGTTGACAGTTGACGGTTGATTGAAACGATTGATATTGCAT
>JBEAYH010000164.1:0-2630 GCA_041159435.1 Bacteroidota bacterium
TTTGGGGATGGATTGGGAATTGGCGGAGAAAATCACTTGATTTTCATTGGTGTACAAACAGGTGTTATAAGTTTGTTGATCTATTTGACCATATTCATATTTATATGGATTTCAATGGCAAAAAACTGGCGTAAGCTGGATGGATATATTAAAATACTTGCTCTGGGACTTCTCCTTTTCAAAGCAGGTTCCTTCGTACCTATGCTAACAAGCTACTTTGAATCCTTTCTCTTCATGACCTATTTCACTTGGTTCCTTTCAGGATATTTAACTTCACAGATCGAATGGAGAAAAAATACAGAATAGGCATTGATGTGAGGGACCTCAAAAAGGCCAAAACCGGAACATTCACTTATTTGAATGAAATTGTAAAAGCGCTGCAAATTGAAGGCAAAGGGCACGAGATAATTTTAATCAACTACCCTTTCAAGGTTTATACTGGCAGAAATTACTTGCTTAAAACCATTGAGCACCTGCTTTTTTTCGTATGGAAACAATGCATCTTGCCACTGATTTGCATTTTTAAAAAATGTGACTACCTCCTTTGCACAGATTATTTTTTACCCATTCTTCGATATAAAACAAAATATTATACGGTTTTTCACGACTGCTTTTTCTTTGATCATCCAAGTTATTACAACCCAATATGGCTGGCATTTTTCAAAAGTCTTGGAGTGTGGGGTGCAAAAAAAGCAGCCGGCATCATTGTGCCGTCAAATTATGTAAAAGAAAGGCTTGGAACCATTCTACCGGATTTGAGAGCAAAAATTCATGTTGTATATGAGGGTCATGCTGATTTTTCAAATACACATTCAACATCATCATCTGCAATCGAATGGGACTTGATCAATGATTTTCTTCAAAAAAAGAAATACTTCTTATATGTCGGAACACTTGATAAAAGAAAAAATATTGATCGATTGTTGGAGGCCTATCAAAACACTCCGGACAACATTAAAAATAACATTTGCCTGATCATTGCAGGATCTTCGCCATCATACAAAGGAAGCGATCACTCAATTATACTTAAAAGGATTGTCAAAGACAAAAAATTAAATAGCAACACCCTTTTCACAGGAAGAGTTGAACAACATACCTTAAAACTATTGTACCAACATGCTGAATTCTTGATACAACCATCCATTGATGAAGGCTTTGGCCTACCTATTGTGGAAGCCATACATTTCAAACTGCCTTTTGCAGCGGCAAAAAATACCGCCATGCCAGAAATTGGCCAACATGCAGGGATCTATTTTGATCCGTGCAATACCGATCAAATCAAAGAAGCAATCCTGACCTTACACGAGAATGATACATTAAAAAAAGAACTCATTCAACATGCTAAAATGATCGAATCTCGCTATCAATGGGATTTGGCTGCGCGTCAAATATTGGATATTTTTATATCCAAGTGAAGCGATGAACCGTAAAAGAGTAGCAATTATCGGCATAAAGGGATACCCCTACGTTTATGGAGGCTATGAAACATTGATAAAGTCAATTGCAGAGAGACTTGTAAAAGAGGAAATTTCTATCACTATTTACTGTCACGCCTCCCTTTTCAGAGAAAAGCCTGCTCAAATAAATGGCATTTCACTGAAATATATTCCCGCTGTTGAATCCAAATCACTCAGTCAGCTTACCCACTCTTTTCTGTCTACCCTTCACGCCTGCTTTTGTAATTATGATTCTATCCTCTATGTAAACGTTGCCAATGGCCCATTTGGATTCCTTCCTAGAATTTTTGGTAAAAAAACCATCATCAATGTGGATGGCATGGAATGGCAGAGACCAAAATGGAAAGGACTGGGGGCAACCTATTATAAGTTTTGCGCAAAAATTGTAAAATACAGTTTCAACACTGTTATTACTGATGCAGAGGAAATGAAGAAAACATATGCAGAACTTTTCAATACAAAATCAGTAATGATTCCATATGGGGCAGAAAAATCCGCATCGCATGACCTTGACATTCTGGATAAACTCGATCTGCAATCAGGTCATTATTACCTGGTAGTCGGAAGGATGATTCCAGATAATAATCTTGATTTTATACTTGAAGAATTCTGTCAATCAAATAGTGAGAAAAAACTGGTTATCGTGGGGGATGATATCTTCAAAAGTGCCTACTCCCAGAAAATTCATCAAATCATCCAAGGAAACAAGCAGATCCTTATTGCAGGGTATATCACTAATTATACCTATTTATCAACCCTGTATAAGCATGCCTTTACATACATTCATGGACATGAATTTGGGGGAACCAATCCAACATTGGTCTTGGCAATGAATGAAGCCTGCATAATTCTAGCCCTCAACACCAGATTCAACAAAGAAGTGTTGAACAATGGATCAAATGGATTCTTCTTCAATAAAAAACAAGGTTCGTTGGCAAAACTGATGGATCGCATTGAAAAAGATGAACCGAAGGAGTCGCTTGATTTAATTCGAAACCAGGGACCAATTAGGGTGGATAAACATTACAATTGGGATACCATTTCTAAGCAATACTTGAATATCTTAGCTGACTGATGCAGGGACTTTTCAATAAATATCATACCATCAAAGCCATTTCGGATATTCCTGTTATTATCCTCTTCTATTGGCTGTCCAGATTGTACAGAGTCGAC
>JBEAYH010000173.1:0-5775 GCA_041159435.1 Bacteroidota bacterium
GGAACGGGTGGACCGCCAGGATATTGAAAATCATTTGGGTGGTCTTGTGGTTCAAACATGTCAAGTACATGTGGACGAAATGCCTGATTGCATTGAACGATATAAGAACCTGCGGGATAGGACTTGCCGTTGAAACTGAAATCTGAACTTGATTGATGAATTTCTATTCCCGTTCTGATCAATGCATTCACAAATCTGGTTGCCGTTGCGAAATCAGGCTGATTGTATGGGATGATGTAAGCACGTGCATCTTTGTAGGCAGCATTTTTAAAAACGGTATCAAAATATTTTGTGGAGATATTGGAGATGTTTCTGCCCCAGCTCTCTGGAGTTGTATTTTCTTCCCTTGGTTTTTGCGGTTGATCTTTTTGGTAGTATTCCTGAATCAAAGATGTTTTACTTGGATAGAGCGACCAGTTGTCTTTGTTTCCTTTTTCAATTGAATTTTTACCCATCCTGTATATATTATACAGCAGTTCATCTCTGTGTCTTGCAGCATACATCAATACTGCATAGTTCAAAGAGACGGAGTAGTCAATTGAATTTTTAAAATACCACTTGCGTGGGGTGATGGGGTAGGGATTTGCACTGCTGGGGATCAGGCGATTGGGAACAACAGGAATTTCTGAGGGAGTGGGACTGCCAATGATTTCTGTAAGCAGTCCAATCATATTGTGGAAGTAAGTTGTTGTTCGGAGTCCACCGTTATACCAAGTTGAGTAAGGTGATCCTGCTCTTTGTGTATAACCAGGTTTGTTTTCTTGGATAAGTCGGTTGATCATTGCAGCACCCACTGCATCCAGACTTGTCATGACCAGTGGGTCAAATACATAATTGAAAGGATCACGGAAAGGGGGTCCTGCAACTACAGTTCCTTGTGGACCTGTTTGGTGATGATTGTACATGATTTGCGGGATCCATTCAACATATAATTGTCGACCCATGTTTTGGGTTTCCTTCAGGTTCATCATATAGAAGTCACGGTTGTTGTCGTGTCCGGCATATTTTTCATACAATCTAGGTAAGAAGGAAGTTGTTCTTTTGGTTGAGTCGTTGTTGCGCATGTACCAGTTTGAAACCAATTCTTGTCCATCTGGATTTGCATGGACGATCAGTATGATTACATTGTCCAATATGTATGTTGTTTCATCATCGGTCCTGTTGCAGAGTTGGTATGCAATTTCAATGAGCTGATGTGCGCCAACCACTTCAGTTGCATGAAGTCCGCCATCGATCCACACCACTGCTTTGCCATCGGCTGCAAGTTTCCTGGCATCAGCCTCTGAGAGATTTTCTGCTCGGGCCAGTTTTTGCGATATATCCTTGTATGTTGCCAGTTTCAATTGATTGGCAGGCGAGGTCACGATCATCATAAACTGATCCCGGCCTTCTTCTGTCTTGCCAATTGAGTTCATGATTGCTCTATCGGAAGCCTGGTCTAATTTTTTGAAATATGCCTCGGTTTGTGAATAGGTTGCCAGCTTGTAATTGTCACCTATGTTGAATCCAAAATGTTCCTTGGGGGAAGGGGGTGGTTGTCCGATGGCCACAAAAGAAAACAGCAGGAAACTAAAAAATTTTAAAAACTTCAACATATGTACCGGTTTGATTTGAAAGGTCCTAAGTTAATTATTTCGGGAGTCAACCTCTTTATTTCGAGCCCCAAGAATTTAGCGTTACAACTTTGAAAATTGAAAACGTTTTCGGAGATTCTAAATTTCAGAAGACTGAACCAAGTAAAATTACCCTAATTTGTATAAGCATAGTTAACCAAAACCAAAAGAAAACTTGCCATGAGAAAAAAAAGTATGAGTGCAATTCTGTGCACTGCAATGGTGGCTCTTCTGTCATTCAGTGCAGTACAGTTGCATGCAGAGAAAATTTCTCTCTCAAAAAATTCAACAAACTTTGAGAGACCACCTGTAGATGTAACAGGAACGGTATCCGATGTCCGCAATGCCCCGCTGGCAGGCGCGACAGTCACGATCAAGGGTACTAGAATTTCAACCGTAACAGATCAGAACGGTAAATTCAGTTTAAGAGGAGTTTCAGATGGAGCTGTTCTTCAAATCTCTTTCAGTGGGTATCTCACAGAAGAGGTTCAGGCAGCTGCAGGAGCTATGAAAGTAACCCTCAGAGAGCAAATCAATCAGTTGACCGACGTGGTTGTAGTTGGTTACGGTACACAGCGCAAGAAAGACCTTACAGGTGCTGTTGTGCAGGTAAAAGCTTCCCAGTTGGAAAACGAAAATGCTCGTTCCGTGCAGGATATGTTGCGAGGCAACGCACCTGGATTGGATGTCGGCTTCAATGCATCTCCAAAAGGTGGTGGTGACTTGCGTGTTCGCGGTCGCGCTTCTCTTACTGCTTCAACCACTCCATTGATTGTGGTGGATGGAGTAATTTATCAGGGCGATTTGAGTGATATCAATCCAAATGATATTTCTACAATGGACGTGTTAAAAGATGCAAGCTCTGCAGCTGTATTCGGTGCACGTTCTGCAAATGGTGTTATCCTGATTTCAACCAAAAAAGGCAAGAGCGGGAAGCCCGTTGTAACTTTCAACTCAAATTACACCATGAACAAATTAGCTCGCTGGCCTGGTTTGTTATCACCAGAAGAGTTTTTGAGCTGGCGTTCAGATGTTATATACAGCATGCGTGGCTACGATTCCACCTCTAAGCCTGGTATCAAGTATTGGGCATGGGATCCCAAAAAGCTTCCATCCGGATTTACGGTGGATCAGTGGTTGGCACTGGGTAACCAGGCTGGTCAGGATCCAACAACCGTTTGGTTGAACCGTTTGGGTGGAACAGTAGGTATGGCTCCAGTAGAGATTGAGAGCTATAAAAATAATACGCCTATTGATTGGGAGTCATTGATGTTGAATAAAAACGGCAGACAACACGATCATACAGTGAGTGTTTCTGGAAGAAATGAAGCCTTTAATTATTATACTTCATTTGGTGTGTTTGACAATGAAGGAATGTCTGTTGGTGAAAGATTCAAAACATTCCGCGCAAGAACCAATCTAGAGTCAAACATAACCAAGTACCTGACTTTTGGTATCAACATGCAATTTGCCAGCAGAGATGAAGGAGCAGTACCAGTGAACTTGGGTGATATGATTCGCTCAACACCATTCGGTAATCTTTATCAGGCAGACGGAAGATTGCGTTCAAGTACAACGGATAACATTGGTAACAATACCAATCCTTTGATTGATGTATATTATGTAACAAGAAGCATCAAGTCAAACAACCTTTTTGGTACAGTGTATGCAAAAGGTAAACTACCATGGGGTTTCTCTTATCAAGTCAACTACACTCCGAGATTTGAGTGGTTCAATAACTATCAGCATACTTCTTCCAAGCGTCCACTGCTTGAAAGCAGGGGTGGTATCACATCTAGAAGAGAAGATCGCACTTACCAGTGGCAGATTGACAATCTCCTCATGTGGAACAAGAAGTTTGGAAAGCATTCACTTGATGCAACTGGTTTGTTCAATGCTGAGAAATTCCAATCATTCTCTTCAACCATCAACGCAGAGAATTACTTGCCAAATGACAACCTTGGTTGGAACGCCATACAGGCAGCCAGATTGGTAACATTGGTAACAGCCAATGACCAATACGCAACTGGTGATGCGATCATGGGTAGGATCAATTATAGTTATGATGATAAATATTTGCTGACTGTAACGGGTCGCCGTGATGGTTATTCAGCATTTGGTCAGGGGAATCCAAGAGCCTTTTTCCCTTCTGCAGCTTTGGGATGGGTGCTTTCTGATGAAAAGTTCATGAAGAATACATCTGACTGGTTGGAGTATGCCAAGGTTCGTGTTTCATATGGTGAGAACGGAAACAGGGAGATAGGTAGATATGCAGCACTTTCTCAATTGTCATCCAACAGTTACTTGTATACCAATTCGGCAGGATCCAATGTTGGTGTAGGAACTGTTCAGACTATCAACATGAGTAATCCAAATCTGAGATGGGAAAGAAACGCATCTCTGAATTTCGGTGCTGACTTCTCATTGAAAGGTGGAAAGATTTCTGGTGCGATCGATTACTATGTCAGACAAACCACGGATTTGCTAGTGAACAGAGCACTTCCAAATGTAACAGGTTTCTCAAGCGTAGTTGCTAATCTTGGTGCGATCGACAACTCTGGTATTGAATTGAACCTGAATACCGAGAATATGAATAAAGCCAATTTTGTTTGGAGGACTTCATTCTCTATCTGGAGCAATAAGAACAAGATCATCAAGTTGTATGGCAAGGTTCCTGTAACGGATGCAACTGGTAAAACAACCTTGGTGGATCAGGATGATCAGGCCAACGGATGGTTTATCAATAGAAACGTAAATACCATTTGGGATTTCAAAGTGGCAGGTGTTTGGAAGACTTCTGAAGCAACTACTGCCAGATCATTTGGTTTTAATCCGGGTGACTTCAAATTGGAAGACGTAAACAAGGATGGTAAGCTTACCATTGATGACAAGGTGTTCTTGGGACAGACTGTTCCGAAAGTATCATTCAACTTGAGAAATGAATTCACCATTTACAAGAATTGGGATGTTTCATTCCAGTTGTATGGAAGATTCGGGCAAATGACTCAATTCAATGAAGCAACAAATGCTACTTTGTTTGGTGGTGTTATCTTCTATGATCGTTCACAGTTCTACAAATTGCCTTACTGGACTCCCGATAATCAAATCGATGATTATGCAAGGATGATGTCTGCTGAAGGTTCAGGTATCAAGTTCAATGTTTGGAGATCTTCATCTTTTGTGAGGGTCAACAACGTGAGCATTGCTTACACCGTTCCAAAGTCAGCATTGAGCAAGATCAAGGCACAGGGACTTAAATTATATTTCAATGTTCAAAATGCTGCAGTGTTTTCACAATGGAAGTATTTTGATCCAGAGAATAAGTTTTTCACTCCATCATACGGAACATTCGGTGTGAACTTAACATTATAATTGAACAACTGAAACCATCAAATCATTGAACATGAAACATTCAACAAATACATTAATGAAATACTTCGCACTTGTGGCGTTTGTATTGTTGGTCACTCAGTCGTGTCAAAAAGACTGGCTGCAACCAAAACCGCTTTCATTCTTCTCTCCGGAAAATACCCTCATTGACGAACCTGGCTTCAATGCAGCCTTGGCTGCGATTGCTCGCAACGTTCGTGATGAATGGTATGGTGACGGAGCACCCATTATTACAGAAACCATCTTTTCTGAAGTAGCTGTAGAAGGTACAACAGATAAGTTTGGACCTGCTGTTAACCTAAACGTGCTTATAACACCAGATGCAAATTTGAATAGTAATGACTTTAACAGAATTGGCTGGTATTGGGAAAGATGGTATTTAGTTGTGCGTTTGGCCAATACCGTTACTACGCGTATTACAGATGTAAAGACCATTCCAGAAGCAACCAAAAATGCTATTTTAGGCAAGGCCTATTTTTATCGTGCATATGCTTATTACAGACTTACACATGAGTTTGGAGATGTGCCTTGCACCTTGAAGGAATTGACTGATGCAAAATTGGATTTCAACTCTGTGAAGAGAGAAGTAATTCTTCAGAAGATGAAAACAGACCTTGAGTTTGCATTCGCCAATGTACCTTGGGTAGCCAACAAAGGCGATGTGAATCGTGGAGCGGTTGGACATCTGTTGACCAAGATCAATTTGGCATTGGGATTGTTTGATGATGCCATTGCTTCATCTACAGCAGTTATCAACAACGGAACTTTCAAA
>JBEAYH010000010.1:0-36331 GCA_041159435.1 Bacteroidota bacterium
AAAGAAGCATGCACCTCAGTAAATAACTTGATCAGGACTGCCATTGCACGCATTTACATTTTAGCTACTCGCTCACAAGCTGTCAAGATTGTTTGACAGGATGCTTTGATTTCTTCATCTGTAATGATGAAGGGTGGTGAAATGCGCATACAATGCGACGCAAACAGAAACCAATCGGTGAATACGCCCATTTCTATACATACATCTATCACCTTTTTGTTGACTTCATATGAATCAAATTCCAATGCCATCATGAATCCCACTGCCCTGAAATCCCTTATCATTGGATGCTTCAGTTTTTCTGAAAATATTCTTTGCTTTCTTTCTATATCGCTTATGAGATTCTTTTCAATCAAAAAATCAAATGCAGCATTTCCTGCTGCGCAACATACTGGGTGTCCACCGAAAGTTGTGATGTGACCCAAGACAGGGTTGCTGGTAAGTTTACCCATCAAATTTCGATTGGCTACAAAAGCACCTAGTGGCATGCCGCCTCCCAATGCCTTTCCCAATAACAGTATATCTGGAACAATCCCAAAATGCTCAAAAGCAAAAAGCTTTCCGGTTCTTCCAAATCCAGTTTGGATCTCATCGAGTATCAGCAATACCCCATGCGCATCACATTTTTTTCTCAATGCCTGCATCCAATTGATAGAAGGAGCCATTACCCCTCTTTCAGCCTGAACCGGCTCAAGGATGATGCATGCCAATTCATCATTGATAGAATCAAGGGCCTGATCAGTATTGTATGCAGCATGAATGATCCCAGGAAGCAAAGGCCTGAATGCATTCCTCCAATACTCACTGCCCATCGCACTCAATGCACCCTGTGTTGATCCGTGATATGAATCCTGGAAAGCCATCATCTTTGATCTCCCTGTACTTCTTTTTGCCAGTTTCATGGCACCTTCAGTGGCTTCAGTACCTGAACTGGTGAAATAAACACTATCCAACTTTGAAGGCAAATGAGAGACCAATGCAGAAGCATATTGAACCTGAGGGGATTCAATCAGCTCTCCATATACCATGATATGCATGTACTGCTCAGCCTGTGTTTTGATCGCTTCAATTACTTTTTCATTAGAATGACCAATGTTGCATACACTGATCCCGCTGATCAAGTCGATGTATTTTTTTCCTTGTGAATCCCACATGTGCGTTCCCTTTGCATTGACTATTTCAAGTGCAAGGGGGGCCTCGGAGGTTTGGGCCACATGACGCAAAAAGAGTTCACGTTGATTCATTGGTACGAAGTTCAGCATTATGAAATAACTTTAAGAAAAAAAGATGGCAGTTATTTTACCTGTTCATAATATTCAACCATCATTTGGAAAAGATATTTTTATTGCGCCCAATGCAACAATTGTGGGTGATGTTGTCACAGGAGATGGATGCAGCTTTTGGTTCAATGCTGTTGTAAGAGGTGATGTCAACTACATCAAGATGGGTGACAAAGTAAATGTGCAGGACAATGCAGTTATTCACGGTACATTTGAGAAGAGTCCAACCAATATTGGAAACAATGTCAGCATTGGCCACAATGCAATTGTACATGGATGCACGATACATGACAATGTTTTGATAGGCATGGGAGCAATTGTGATGGATCAAGCGGTAATTGGCAGCAATTCCATTATCGCTGCGGGGGCAGTAGTGCTGGAGGGAACCATTGTACCTGAAGGATGTATATATGCCGGTGTTCCAGCCAAAAAGGTCAAAGACATCACTCCAGAAAAAATAAAAGGGGAGATCGAAAGAATTGCCAATAACTATGTGAAATACAGCAGTTGGTTTAAATAATCAATCCCAATCGTTTTCTTTGATTGAATCGAGTATGGTACAATAACTGATGTACCGGTCTTCACTGATCTGACCATTGATCACTGCATTTTTAACAGCACAGGATGGTTCATTGATGTGCATGCAATTATTGTATTGGCAATCATTCAATAATATCCGCATTTCAGGAAAATAATGAGAAAGTTCTGATCGCTCAATATCTGCAATAGCAAATTCCCTCATTCCTGGTGTATCAATTATCTTCCCACCAATTGGAAGATCATGCATCTCGGCAAATGTAGTCGTATGCATCCCTTTTCCACTCCAGGCGCTGACTTCATTTGTTCGGATATTGCTGTCACCCAGAATTGTATTGATGAGGCTCGATTTTCCTACACCGGAGTGTCCACTGAATAAAGTTGTCTTGTTCTGCAATGCATGTTTCAAATCCCCTATCCCGTCACCATTTGTTACAGACGTCAATAAAACACTGTACCCGATACGTTCATATATTTCTTTGCGTTCTTGAAATATTTTCAGCTCTTTGTCACGGTAGATATCCGCCTTATTGAAAAGAACAATTGCTGGAATATGAAATGCCTCGCATGTAACTAAAAACCTGTCAATAAAACCAGTGGAGGTTTTAGGATCCTTGATGGTTGCAATCAAAACAGACTGATCAATATTCGATGCTATAATATGATGCATCCGTTTATTGGCGGGCGAAATTCGATTGACATAATTGCGACGGGCATGCAACTCGTTAATGATGGCGCTTCCACCCTCCTCGCTTTCCCATTCAAATTCAACAAAGTCACCCACAGCAATTGGATTGGTTGAAGTGATATCGTCTATTTTAAATTTTCCTTTCAGCCTTGCCTGGTGAAAAAGATTGTCATCTCCTTTTAAGAGATACCAGCTGCCAGTAGACTTATAGACGATTCCTTTCAAAATTTGCAGTTATTAACTTAGGTACTTCGCAACAATGGGAACTCTTCGTCCAACTCCAAATGCTTTTGTGCTCACACGGATAATCGGACAAAACTGATTTCGCTTGTATTCATTGGCGTTGACCATTCGAAGTGTTTTCTTGACAAGTGTTTCATCAAAACCACAGGCTACTATATCAGCTGGACCTTTTCTTCGCTCAACATATAAATACAGGATTCTATCCAAGATATCATATGCAGGTAAGCTGTCACTATCTTTTTGATTAGGTCTTAATTCAGCAGAGGGTTCTTTTTGAATGATATTGACAGGAATAACTTCCTCTTTTGTGTTGATATAATTTGCCAATGCATAAACCTGCGATTTGTACAAATCCCCCAAAATACTGAGTCCACCTGCCATATCACCATAAAGTGTTCCATAGCCAGTCGCCAATTCACTTTTGTTAGATGTGTTCAGCAACACATAACCGAATTTGTTTGCAATGGCCATCAATAGATTGCCCCTTGTTCTACTTTGGATATTCTCTTCAGCAATTCCAAATGAGGTGCCGGCAAACAAAGGATCCAACGTTTGTACAAAACTATTGAATACACTGCCTATAGGAATGATATGGTAGGGGTTCCCCAGATTTTCACTGAGCAACTTGGCATCTTCAATGGAATGAGCAGTAGAAAATTCAGACGGCATCAGGATTGCCGTCACATTTTCCTTGCCCAGTGCCTCAACGGCAAGCGCCAGCACAACAGCTGAATCAATTCCACCACTGCTCCCTAGAATTGCCTTTGAAAATCCCATTTTGTGGAAATAATCCCGAATACCCAGGATCAACGCATGCTTTACCTGGTCAATGTTGTGCTCATTTGTCAAATACGCGATGACCTGATCAGGATGATTTGCTTTTGCAACACGCATATCCTTGTCCATCGCAATGGGATGCTGCATCTTATCTCCATTGTTGAGATTGTATAATTCATCGGTTTCAATGGTACAAGCATCTTCTTCAAAATATTTCAAAGCATGTCGAATGATCCCTGATTGATCTACAACAATACTGCCGCCGTCAAAAACAATTTCTGTTTGTGCTCCTACGGCATTGCAATAAATCATAGGCATTTTATATTTCAAAACATTTTGACGAATGACTTCGTTTCTATCGATATCATGATCATAGTCAAATGGTGAGGCAGATATATTGATCATTAAATCTGGACTCAACTTCATCAGCTCATCCATGGGACAAACACGGTAAAGCGGATTATCGCCGATGTTCCAAATATCCTCGCAAATGGTAATAGCCAATCGTTTTCCTCTGAATGGTATGATGTTCCAGCTGAAAGCCGGTTCAAAATACCTGTATTCGTCAAATACATCGTAATTAGGGAGCAATGTTTTATGAACCGTTCCCTGGACCTTGCCATCACTGATCAAGAGAGCAGAATTGAAAAGTGGTTTTCCTTTTTCAAATCCATTTTTTGTTGGTGCACCAAGCAGTACTCCTATTCCATCTGTATGGGCAGCAATTTGAAGTATGGTGTCATCAACCAATTTGATAAAATCTTCGAATTCAAGAAAATCCCTCGGCGGATATCCGCATACAGATAATTCAGAAAATACAACCAAATCAACTTTCTCCAACTTGGCCTCGTTGATCACATGGATCATCTTGGAAGCATTTAAACCAAAGTTGCCAATATGGTAATTCTGTTGGGAAACCAGCACTTTCATGCAGCAAAGTTGAGGAAATAGATTGAATAAATCAGAAAAACAAACAATAACCAAAAAAGGTCCAGATTTACATATTTTTGAAAAATTTTTGTCATGCGAAAATCCCTTTTGATATCCATCTGTTGCTGCTACATCCTTTTGGCAGGTTGTGTCAATAAAGATGGAGTTGATATAGATGGAATAAAAGTTGAAATTGAAAAGAAAAGATTTGAAGAAGATTTTTTTAAGATAGATACCACGCAACTCGAAACATCACTCGCTTTGCTTCAAGAAAAATACCCATCTTTTTACGTTGATTTTCGTGATAAAATCCTGGGACTGGCGGCAGTGGACAGCACACAAAAAAACGATGCAATCAAAGGGTTTTTCAGGGATTATAAAAATATATATGACTCATCCAGAAATCTTGATAAAGGCATTGATGAAGCTTACCTGAACATAACAAAGAGCCTCAAATATGTTCGATATTACTTTCCTGAATACAAGCTTCCAAAACAATTTGTCACTTTCATTGGACCAATTGATGCGTTTGCATATGGTGAAACAGGAGGTTCAGGAGAAATCATCACCAGCGAAGCGCTCTGCAGCGGTATTCAACTTCATTTGGGAACTGAGTTTTCTTTGTACAAAACAGATCTTGGTCAGCAACTATACCCTGCCTATATCTCCAGAAAATTCACTCCAGAATACATTGCATCAAACTCAATTAAAAATATTATTGATGACATCTATCCCCCATCTGCTAGGGAAAAAACCCTGTTGGATATTTTAGTTGATCATGGTAAAAGAATGTATTTGCTGGATCTTCTGATGCCCAATGAAAAAGATGAGATTAAATTGGGATACACCACAGCACAATTAAAAGGTGCAAAAGAAAATGAAGGATATATTTGGAATCTGCTAACCGAGAACAACCTGCTCTATGAAAGAGATTTGTTGAGAATAAGATCCTTTGTTACGGATGGCCCCATGACCTCGGAGTTGGGAATTGGTTCACCGGGATTCATTTCTTTGTTTGTTGGCAGACAGCTCATTGCTGCATACATGGAGCAAAATCCAACAACCCCTCTTCAACAACTGTTGCAGTTGGATGCAAAACAAATTTTAGCAGCATCAAAATACCGACCTAGATAGCCATTGGCTTCTGTCCCATTTGATTCATGAAGCGCACATGAGAGGCAACAGCTGCACGCGTTGAAGGGAAATAAATATAGTTTAAATCAAATCGCTCACAAGTTTCCCGTACAATGTTGCTGATGGCAGGATAATGTATATGGCTGATTCGAGGAAACAAGTGATGTTCAATTTGGTAATTCAATCCACCTACGAACCATGTGATCAGCTTATTGGAGAAAGCAAAATTTGCGGTTGTTTTTATCTGGTGAATAGCCCACTCATTTTCAATTTTAACAGGATCAACACCTGCAGCTTCAAATTCAGCATGCTCCACTACATGGGCCAATTGAAATACGATTGCCAGGGTAAGCCCTAATGTAAATTGGCTAATCAAAAAGCCAACCAGCCATGCATTCCAGCCAATGAAAACAATTGGCAACACTATATAGAACAAGATGAAAAATAATTTTCCACCCCAAAATATGATATGCTCTTTCACATCCATTTTTTTCAAAGGTGTTGTATGGATTTTTTTCGAAAAATATTTTATATAATCCATGAAGAACATGAAAAGTGAAGTAAATCCGTACAAGAAGAACATGTAGACACTCTGAAATTTATGCATCGGCTTCCAGGGTTGTGAAGAGCACTGTCTCATGAAGGGCATGTTATTGATGTCATCATCCACGCCGTCTACATTTGTATACGTATGATGTATGATGTTATGCTTTAATTTCCAGAGAAATGCATTGCCTCCCAGGAAATTATTGGTGAGTCCAAAGAGTTCATTTACCCATGTTTTAGTCGAAAAACTTCCGTGGCATGCATCATGCATCACATTGAATCCGATGGCAGCCATGTTAAGTCCAAACCCGATCCACAACAAGGATGACAATGCCCAATGCATGGACACGAACATCAGGGTAAAGTAAATGCCAATTGCAGCTGGAATCAAAATAGCAGTTTTTGTATACAATTTCCAATTACCAGTTTTTTTCAAACCATTTTTCTCAAAGTATGCATCCACTTCCTGTTTCAAAGCATTGAAAAATTCTTTCTGCTTGTTATTGAATGTAACCTTGTAACCCAGTACTGACATGCCTTACGAATTTTAATTTAAACGAAAATAATTTTTGAAAATCAGATCTAATCAGTTTCTTTTAAAAGGTGCTTCCATTTGAAAAGCTGGAATTTTAACTTCAAATCTCTTTCTTGAAACCAAATCTTCCATCAAATATATTCCAGTCATGATGCCCATTTCAGATTTTAAATTGGAGCCGGAAATGTATTGATATTTTTCTCCTGGTGCAATGATTGGCTGGACTCCTATCACACCATCGCCTTCTACTTCTCTTTTATCGGCATTGCTGTCTGCAATCCACCAATGTCTTTTCAGCAATTGAACAGGAAATGAATTATTGTTTTCAATTGTAATTCTGTATGCAAACATGAATTCACTAAGAACCGGATTGGAATACTCTGGTTGATAGAACTGTTCTACAGAAATTTTGACACCCTCTGTGACTTTCGAAACCATCTACAATTTCTTTGTTCAAATATAAACATATAACTGTTTTAAAACGATGTTGCAATTGTTTTTGTGATATTATTGTGTAAATTGAAAACATAAAATCATTGCCAACATGAAACAAATTTTTTTGTTGCTTTTTACTGCAACTGCATCCAACTTGGTCATGGCTCAAGGCCGACCCGGAGGTGATCCCAAGCTTACAGAAATATGGGAGCCTGTTCCTGCGATTGTGAGTCCAGGAAAAACCAATGCTGAACCTCCATCAGATGCCATCGTACTTTTTAATGGAAAGGATTTTTCCAATTGGGTAGGAAGAAATGGCAGTCAAGTTGAATGGACATTGGGAGATGGCGCTATGACTGTTAAAAAAGGAGCTGGCATGATCACAACCAAAGAAAAATTTGGCGATTGTCAGTTGCACATCGAATGGAGAACACCAGCCGAAGTCAAAGGCGAAGGACAAGGAAGAGGCAACAGCGGTATTTTCCTAATGGGGAAATATGAGCTGCAGGTATTGGACAGCTACAATAACAAAACTTATTCCAATGGACAAGCAGGAAGTATTTACAAACAATTGGTGCCTTTGGCAAATGCAAGCAGAGGTCCGGGTGAATGGCAAACCTATGATGTGATTTTCACTGCTCCTCGATTTGGAGAGAACGGTAGACTTCAATCAGAAGCAAGGATTACTGTTATTCACAATGGCATACTTGTACAAAACAATGCCGCGATTTGGGGTGGTACAGAATACATTGGCATTGCACAGTACAAGCCACATGCTGCAAAAGAATCCATCAGCCTACAAGATCATGGTGATCCTGTGAGCTTTAGAAATATTTGGATTAGGCCGCTCTAAGCAACTGCTTTGTTTTCGTGAACTGTTTTTAACAGCGCTTCCAAAAACTCAAATAACAACTTCATGCTGCTTATATTTTCTGTAACCAGCATGAAGTTTTTTGCTAACTGCTTCAAATGACTTTTGTTGGTTTTGGACTGGATATGCAGCAAGATTGATTGAAAAGTCTCTGAATGAAAATAGGGAGAATCTGGATTGTTGACAAAATAACACCTGAGCGTTTTATTCTTGAGGGTCATTCTTTCAAATCCAAGCTCAACAGCTATTTTCCTGCAACGGACAGTTGTAAATAAATCATCCACGCAATCTGGCACAGGACCAAACCTGTCTTCCAATTCAGCATGAAATTTGTGAAGATCATCTTCGTCCTTGCAATGATCAAGTCTTGTATACAACACCAATCGCTCTGTAATCTGGTCGACATACTGATCTGGTATATGAATCTCCAAGTCGGTATCAATCGTACAATCATGCACAAAATCATCTTGCTTGCTGATCTCCTCTTTGAATACTTCTTTGAAGGAAGTCCGCTTTAGCTCTCTGATGGCTTCGTCAAGAATTTTTTGATACATCTCGAATCCAATTTCCAACATAAATCCGCTTTGCTCCCCACCCAACATGTTTCCTGCACCTCTTATATCCAAATCACGCATGGCGATCTGAAAACCACTCCCTAATTCAGCGTGTTGCTCAAGCGTTTGGAGTCTCTTTCTTGAATCTGCCGGTAAAGTGCTGATAGGAGGAGCCAACAAATAGCAAAATGCCTTTCGATTGCTTCGTCCCACTCTTCCTCTTAATTGATGCAAATCGCTCAAACCAAACTGATGTGCATTGTTGACGATGATGGTATTCACATTTGGAATATCCACTCCACTTTCAACAATGTTGGTACAAACCAATACGTCGTATTTCTTATGAATGAAATCGAATATTCGCTCTTCCAATTCATGTCCCTCTAACTGTCCATGTGCAAATCCAACTTCAACATCCGGACACAAGCGTTTGATGATTGCTGCCATCTCCGGCAAACCATTCACGCGATTGTGAATGAAAAATACCTGTCCACCTCGCTCAATTTCAAAATAAATTGCATCCCTTATCAGATCTTCGTTGAATACCAATACTTCAGTCTGGATAGGCTGTCTGTTGGGAGGAGGCGTATTGATGATGCTCAAATCTCTGGCCCCCATCAAACTGAATTGAAGTGTACGCGGAATAGGCGTTGCAGTCAATGTTAAACAATCAACATTGGTTTTAAGTGTTTTGATTTTTTCTTTGTGTGCTACACCAAATTTCTGCTCTTCATCTATCACAAGTAAGCCAAGGTCTTTGAATACAACATCTTTTGCAATCAAAGAATGTGTTCCCACAATGATATCAATTTTGCCTTCCTTTAGCTTTTGGAGGGTTTCTTTTTTTTCTTTGGTAGATTTAAACCGGTTGATGAAATCAACATGTACTGGAAAATCTTTCAATCGCTCACTGAATGTCTTGTAATGCTGATAGGCCAATATAGTGGTGGGAACCAGAACTGCAGCCTGTCTTCCGTCGATGCATGTTTTGAATGCCGCTCTGATGGCAACTTCGGTCTTGCCGAATCCCACATCCCCACAAACCAGTCGGTCCATGGGTGAAGGACGTTCCATGTCATTTTTAACATCTGCGATGGCCTTGCTTTGATCAGGTGTATCCTCATACATAAAGGATGCTTCCAGTTCGGTTTGCAAGTAATTATCCGGACTATGCGCAAACCCCTCTTGTGCTTTTCGTTCTGCATATAATTTGATCAGATCAAATGCAATTTCTTTTACCTTCCCCTTTGTTTTTTCCTTCAACTTTACCCAAGCATCGCTTCCTAATTTATTGACCTTTGGAACATGTCCCTCTTTACCTGTGTATTTGGATATCTTATGAAGTGAGTTGATGTTGACATACAAAATATCATTGTCACGGTAAATAATTCTCACAGCCTCTTGCACATGTCCATTGTTGTTCACTTTCTGGAGTCCACTGAAAACCCCCACCCCATGATCAATGTGAATGACAAAATCGCCCGGTTGCAATTCTTTCAATGCCCTGATCGTGATGGCTTTGCTTTTATTATAAGCCTGCTTTATTTTGTACTTGTGGTAACGTTGAAAAATTTGATGATCGGTATACACCACTACACCCGCGGCTTTGTCTACAAAGCCGCGGTGGAGAGAAGCTGGAATGGGAATGAAAGAAATTTCAGCTTTCAAATCAGAAAAAATAGAATACAGTCTTTCAAGTTGTTTGGGATTTTCAGCAAAAATGTAAACTGGATGCTTGGCTGATTCATGAGTCTTTAAATCTTTGATCAGCAAATCAAATTGTCTGTTGAAAGCTGGTTGATCAACAACATCAAACGCAATTTCAAATGAAGGTTCCGGGATCGTTCTGTTCAATCCACATTCCACACAGGTAAAAGAGGCAAGCGACTTCTCAAACTCATCTGCGGGTGTAAAATCATCTGACGCATGGGTATCTACATTTTCAAAAAAATCTGCATACCTATCCAACATCATCTGCCAATTGGATGCGTACACAATGGTATTGGATGGGATGAAAGACAAAAAATCCTGAAGCTTTGCATCAGCAGTGGTTTGATCAAACTTTGGGATCAGGCTTACCTGTAAAAGTTTTCTCTCACTCAATTGTGTTTCCGGATCAAAAATTCTGATCGAATCCACTTCATCTCCAAACAATTCAATGCGGTAAGGCTTCTCATTCCCAAAAGAATAAATATCGAATATGCCACCACGCATTGCAAATTGTCCAGGTTCATATACAAAATCAGTCCGCTCAAATCCATACTCCACCAATTGCTCCATCAACGCATCGGTCGCTAATCTGTCATTCACCTTGATGGAAATGGTGTGCGCATTCAACACGCTTGCTCCCACTACTTTCTCAACCAATGCCTCTGGATAAGTAACAAGAATTTTCTTATTGCCCTGATTGGACCAACGTGCAAGAGTCTCGGTTCGCAACATCACATGACTGCTGCTCTGCTCTCTGGTGTTTTTATTCGTCTTGAATGAAGAGGGAAAATAAAAAAGGTCAATTGGATGGATGAGTTGCTCGATGTCATTGTGAAAATACGCTGCCTCCTCGGCATCTTCCAACACAATCAAATGATTGTAATCTTTCAATGCAGCATTTCGGTACAAAGAAGAAAATACAACGGAGGAAAAAGAGCCTGCCAGTTTGGTACAGGAAATCTTTTGGGGATGGGGCAAAACGATCCTGTCCGCAATCTCCAAAATGCGGGGGGATTGTGTATAACTTTCAATAAGAAACTCCAGGTTCATGCCTCAACAAGTATGCAAAGATACACCAAAGATTGATGGCTTAAAATACATGCATTTTTTATAGCAATTATTTGACATTTTGGGCGATTTTTTTGGTTAACTTGCTGTATACCCGAAAAATATATATGCGTAAAAAAGTTTTGATTGGAATTGGACTGACACTGTTGATTGGTACAGGAATTGCATATTTCTTAAGCCCCAAGGAATCATTCAACTGGCCTCAAAAAAGAATGGTCATTCTGAATGATGAAGATGAAGAATTGGAAGCTGAAAATTCCTTTATGAGAGCAAGGCACGAATGGTTGATATCAAGAGATATAAAAACTGGAACCATTCCGGAAGGAATCCATGCAAGAGAATTGGAATGGCTGAAATCTCAACCTGTCAACAGCAGTGGAATTTTTCAAAGTGCTGTGGCAAATAACTACGACGCAGTTGGTCCAACACAAAATGGGGGCAGGACAAGAACCGTTGTTCACGACATAAGATATGCCACCAACAAGGTTGTATTGGCAGGCGGTATATCTGGTGGAATTTTCAGAAGTGAAGACGGAGGCAATACCTGGAAATTTGTTCATCCTGTAAACGATGTAAGAAGCGTATCAACACTTGCCCAAGATCCTAGCAAACCAGACACATGGTATGCCGGAACAGGTGAAGCCATTGGTGCTTCAGCAGCTTACCCCAATGCATTTGTGTATGGAAATGGAATTTTAAAATCAACCGATAACGGTAAAACCTGGACGACATTGACTGTTACAGCAGACAATGTCATACAGAACTTTGGCTTTTTCGATATCATTCACAAAATCATTGTTCATCCCAAAAACAGTGATGTATATGCCGCAATACACAGAAGAATCATGCGCTCGAAAGATGGAGGGTCTACATGGGAAACAGTGCTTTCATGCAATGTCAATCTGCTCTCAACTGGAGCCTGTGCTTCCACCAGTGGAGCCGGGGTTGGTGATTTAGCGGTTAAATCAGATGGTTCTAAAATATTTGCAGCCATTACAGGCAGAAACAACGTAAGGCATCTTGTAGGGATCTGGGAATCATCAACAGGTGACTCAGCCAGTTTTGTAAGAATTGCAGGCGGAGAAAAAGACGCAGCAGATTCAGTTGCAGGATGGAGGGCATACGACAATAGCACAAGTTCTTCTGGAGATTACAGTGCCGGATGGGGCAGAATTGTAATTGCTCTTTCACCCAGCAATCAAAACATCATGTATACCATGATCGAAAACAGTGAATCAGCATCCTCCTCTAAATCAGAAGCCGACCTTTTTAGAGTTGATATGTCGACCAAGCCTTATAAATGGACTGGAAATTTAGGATCGAATCTGGTTGCAAAAAGAAGCAACAACGCATCTGCTTCAGATAAATACATGGAGCTGCAAGGAGGATATAATATGCTGCTTGCAGTGCATCCAAAAAATTCCAATCTGGTTTTGGCCGGTGGCGTAAACCTATTCAGATCAACAGATGGTTTCCAAACCAAGGACAGTGTGACTTTTGTTGGTGGCATCTCTTCCGATGACACTTATACGGATGATGATGGAGCAAGCCACGCAGATCAGCACAGTTTTTCGTTTGATCCTACCAATGCCAACAGGGTTCTGATTGGATCTGATGGAGGCATTGGACTGATAAGTGATATTACACTTGCAAAACCAGCCTGGTCACTCAGCGCCAGCCAGTACCAAACACTCCAATACTACCATGTTGGAATCGACCCTACCAATGGAAGCAAAACCTTTTACGGTGGATCACAAGACAACTCAACTACATTAAGAGACAGATCAAATCTCATAGGCAGCAACCTTCCCGATAGCAACGATCACTATATTCTCTTGGGTGGTGATGGATGCCAGGTCGGTCTCACTAAAAAGAATGCACAAAATCAACAGTACCTTTTCTGTGCAGCTCAACTTGGACAGTTCTATAGAATGAGGTTGTTCAATCTCAACACATCAAGTGGTATATATACCAAGATCAAACCCAATAACACAGGCGAAGGAATTTTTGTTACCTATTTCCATTTGGACCCAGACAATACAGATTATCTCTACTATGCAGTAGATGATACAATATTTAGAACGAATAGTTCAGCCACTGTCTCTTCTGATAATTGGACCTTGATGACAGGTGTTGCACCTTCGGTATCTGGGGATATTTATTCGCTTGAAACAACCAGGGGACCCTATTCTACCAACAGCCATCTATTCATTGGAACAAGTGCTGGAAAAATATATAGACTCAAAGACCCACAAGGATCAGAAACTGCAGCACCTGTTGACATATCCCCCAACTCCATGTCTGCCTGTGCCAACGGCGTCTGTCCGCTTGTAAGAGATATAGCAGTGAATCCAAGAAATCAAGATACTGCCATTGCTGTCGTATCCAATTATGGAGCCAACAGTATTTTCTGGACCGGCAACGCAACGGCACCATCTCCGACTTGGGAATTGATTGAGGGCAACCTTGATATTCCATCAGTAAGAGCTTGCGAGATCATTGTAAAAACTACAGGTGTTGAATATTATGTGGGCACATCCATCGGATTGTTCAGTACCACCAAAATCAACGGATCAAGTACAGTATGGAGCAGAGAGGTTGGAGCATCTGGTAAACCTTCCGAAATGCTGAATACAGCAGTCGTAAATTCCATTGCCAGCAGATGGTCGGACAACACAATGGTTGTAGGAACCCATGGAAATGGAATGTTCACTACCACAATTGGCAATCCCATTCCAGCATCCTCACTGAACAACAACAATCCAACTACTGCAGTCTTTAATCCCATCAGAAATGATGCATTCTTCATCAACAATGTATATCCCACCATCACCAATCAGACAGTGAATTACAAGGTTGGAAATATTTTTGGTGTAAAAAAGATAATGATTCAAGTAACAAATCTTTCAGGTGCAGTGGTGATGAAAAAAGAAACAGGTTATGAAAATGGATTCCTGAATCTTGGCAACCTGCCATCAGGAACTTATGTGCTGACCATCACCAGTGCGGACCGGAAATATCAGACGGCAAAAAAGATCATCAAACAATAAAATAAAACCCGGCAAATGCCGGGTTTTATTTTTTAAGCCATTTTTTGTTTGATGAATGCTGCCAATCCTGCAATAGGTATTCTTTCCTGCTGCATCGTGTCTCTGTAACGAATGGTAACCGTATTGTCTTCTTTTGATTGATGATCAACCGTTACACAAAATGGCGTGCCCAGGGCATCCATTCTTCTGTATCGCTTGCCAATGGTATCTTTTTCTTCGTAGAAACAGTAGAACTCCTCTCTGCAAGATGACATGATTTCTTTTGCAATTTCAGGAAGTCCTTCTTTTTTAAGCAGAGGAAGTACCGCCAATTTAATTGGTGCAACTTTTGCCGGTATTTTCAATACCACCCTGCTGTCCTCGGTACCATCTTCTTTCTGCCACTTCTCTTCTTGGTATGCATGACAAAGGGTTAGTAAAAACATGCGATCCAATCCGATAGATGTTTCAATCACATATGGTATATAGTGTTGATTGATCTCTGTATCAAAATATTGTAATTTTTTTCCGCTGAACTGCTGATGGTTTTTCAAATCAAAATCAGTTCTGCTATGAATACCTTCGACCTCTTTCCAACCGATGGGAAAAGCATATTCAATATCCACCGCTGCATCTGCATAGTGAGCAAGTTTAACATGGTCGTGAAAGCGGTAACTGGAGGAGGGAATACCGAATGATTCATGCCACTTCATTCTTTCTTCTTTCCAATAGGCATACCATTCCTTTTGGGTACCAGGACGAATAAAAAACTGCATTTCCATTTGTTCAAACTCCCTCATTCGGAAAATGAATTGTCTGGCAACAATTTCATTTCTGAATGCTTTTCCAACTTGCGCAATTCCAAATGGAATTTTCATACGTGCTGTTTTTTGCACGTTGAGAAAATTGACAAAAATACCCTGCGCCGTTTCGGGTCTCAAATAAACTTCACTTGCTTCATCAGATACGGATCCTAGTTGGGTTGAGAACATCAAATTGAACTGGCGCACATCCGTCCAGTTGTTGGTACCACTGACGCTGCACTTGATATTGTTCTTTTCAATGAGCTGTTTCAGTCCAGAAAAATCATTGGATGCGAGCAATCCATCCATATCAGACAACAACTGTTCAGCTTCTTGTTGCTTGCCAGCTTTTGCCCATTCATCTGCAGCTGCTTCCAACAGATGATCAACCCTGTATCTTTTCTTGGAATCTTTGTTATCAATCATCGGATCACTGAAATTATCCACGTGTCCAGATGCTTTCCATGTAGTAGGATGCATGAAAATAGCCGCATCAATTCCAACAATGTTGTCGTGCATACGTGTCATGGCATTCCACCATGACTCACGGATATTTTTTTTCAATTCACTCCCCCAGGGCCCATAATCATAAACAGCACTGAGTCCGTCGTAAATCTCGCTCGATTGAAACACAAATCCATATTCTTTTGCATGAGATATGATTGCCTGAAATTTATTTTGATCATTGATTACCATAGGGCGCAAAGTTAAGCATTAGCCTTTTAGTTTATCGTTTTGAAGATGCCGGGTGGCATCGCGTGCATTCTTCTTTTCAAAATTTTTCTTCAGGGCATCCTGCAAATCAATACCGGTCTGATTGGCAAGACAGATCAGCACCCACATTACATCTGCCATTTCATCTGCCAAACGATCGGCAGTTTCGTCTTTTTTGAATGACTGATCACCATATTTTCTGGCCATGATTCTTGCAAGTTCCCCCACCTCTTCGGTTAAGATTGCCATATTGGTCAGTTCACTGAAATACCTGACACCGACAGTCTTGATCCATTCATCTACCTTTTGTTGTGCTTCCTGAATTGTCATTATTCTTTATTTTTTGTGTCCATTGTAATGGTTACTGGTCCGTCGTTCAACAAACTGACTTTCATGTCGGCCCCAAAAATGCCAGCCTCCAAAAGTTTCCCAAGGTCTTCGCTCAGTCTTTTTTTTAATGCCTCATACAAGGGTACAGCGTGGTCTGGCTTTGATGCCCGGATATAGGAGGGCCGATTCCCTTTTTTGGTTGAAGCATGCAGGGTAAATTGACTGATGATTAAAATTTCGCCGTTGATATCCTTCACAGATAAATTCATCACTCCTGCCTCGTCATTGAAAATTCGCAGGTTGATGATTTTGCCTGTAAGCCATTCAACATCTTCCAACTGGTCTGTATCCTCTATTCCTACCAATACCAACAACCCAGTCCCGATAGAACCCACCACGGCTTCATTGACGACCACCTGTGCATGAGCAACACGCTGAATGACTACCCGCATGAAAAGTATTTTACAGATGAAGTTATCAAATTGCCTTGATACATGCGGTTATTGCATGAAGCCAATGATGATTCATTCAATGGTCTTACATTTGACAAAAGTTCAACCCTTTGTCTGGCATCAAACAACTTGCAAATCAAACTGCCTGGTACGGCCTGAGCAATATCATTGGAAGGTTTATCAATTATTTGCTGACGCCTTTGCTGACCAGTATTTATGCCCCCGCTGCTTTTGGAGATATTTCTTTGCTTTTTGCAATTGCAGCTTTTCTCAATATCATTTATACCTACGGGATGGAAACATCCTATTTCCGTTTCACCCAGCTGGAAGATGAAAAAAAAGTCTTCAACAACGCATTTTCAAGCCTGCTGCTCACTACCGTGCTGTTTTCAGCAATGCTGATTCTACCGGCTTCCTCCATCGCTGCATACCTGCAATTAAATGGCCATGAAGAGTATATTGTATTTGTGGTGGGAATTGTTGCACTGGACACCCTTGCCGTTTTACCCTTTTCAAAACTCAGACATGAAGGAAGACCCAAGAAATTTGCTTTGATCAAAATTGCTAATATTCTGATCAATGTCCTGTTGGTTGTTTTTTTTCTACAAATCTGCAAGCCTGCATTTGAAAATGGCGAAAAAAACATTTGGACAACCTGTTACAGTCCTTCAATAGGAATTGGATATGTTTTTGTTGCACAATTGATTGCCAGTGGCATTACTATTTTATTGTTATACAAAGAACTTACAAGATTTAGATTTACAATAGACACACGACTCTTCAAAGATATATTTATCTATTCCAGTCCACTGATTATTGTAGGATTCGGAGGTATGATAAATGAAACCATCGATCGGTTGATGATTGTACAAAGATTTGAAGGAACGGTTGAAGCAGCAAAAGCCGCCAACGGGATATACAGCGCCAACAATAAACTGGCCATATTGATTGTAATATTCATCCAGACTTTTAGAATGGGTGCAGAGCCATTCTTTTTTAAAACCTCTTCCAAAGAAGACGCCAAAATCACTTATGCAAGGGTTATGAATTTTTTTGTAATCGCTTGCTGCTGCTGCTTCCTGGCAGTTGTGCTTTTCCTAGATGTTTGGAAATATTTCATGGGCGTACATAAAAATCCTTCTTATGCGGAGGGACTCTTCATAGTCCCCGTATTGATGGTCTCTAAAATTTTTCTGGGCATCTATTACAATCTTTCTATCTGGTACAAGCTCACCAATAAAAATATGATGGGCGCCATCATTACAATCGTCGGTGCTGCCATTACCATCGCAGTAAACTATTTATTTATTCCAACCATGGGATATGCTGCATCAGCCATGGCCAACCTTGCCTGTTATGGGATGATGATGATCATCAGTTTATGGTTGGGAAATAAATATTACCCGGTTCCATACCAATGGGGGAAAAGTCTAGGCTATCTATTCCTTGCCTATATTTTCTACCTGCTGCATGATACGTTGAAAAACCAATCCATTGATCTGATGGTTGTTCATATGACAGGGGTTGGACTGCTCTTCTTGTTCATTGCCATCATTCTCTTTGCAGAAAAAGCAGAATTCAAGAGGATTCCCTACTTAAGAAAAATCTACTCCTGGAAATCTTAATTATGCACTGATGTATGGATTGTGTTTCTTCTCATGACCGATCGTGGTTGGAATTCCATGTCCAGGATAAACCATCGTTTCATCCGGCAATGTATAAAGCTTGGTTCTGATACTATCAGCCAGAACATCCGGATTTCCGCCTGGCAAATCGGTCCTTCCAACACTTTCTCTGAACAACACATCACCAGCAATCAATAGATCATCTTTCTTTGAATAGAAAGCAATGCTTGCCGGTGAATGCCCTGGTGTAAACAGCACCTCCAATTGATCGTCTCCCAATTGAATAGGTGAAGATTCATCCAAAAAATGAAGCTTCCCCTGATAATTATCAAATGGCAGGTTCCACATCAACCCACTGGTTGGAGCCATTTCCAATACCTTCTGTTCTCCTTGGTGAATATGCAATTCAAGTCCGTAGTGCTCATGGATAAACTTGTTGCCAAAAACATGGTCCAAGTGACAATGTGTATTGACAAGAAGGGTGGGATTGAGTTGTTTGCTTTCGATGAAGCGGACGATAGAATCCCGCTCCTGATCACTGTAACAACCAGGGTCAACTATGACACATTGTAACTGGTCATTGAAAATCAAATACGTATTTTCCTGCAGTGGATTGAATTGAAAAATTTTAACGTTTAACATAGGGTTTATTTCTGGCCTAAATGTGTTATTTTGTATACCTGTGCGAAGGTACCCAATCATTTGAATTGAATCACCATGCGTCGATTGAGACTCTTTTTATCCCTGTTGTTTTTTTCATTTTTTATTGCCAATGCGCAGATAAGCAATGTTGAGTATGGAAGAAACAGGGTTCAGTATAAAAAAAATAACTGGACCTACTACCAAACCAGGAATTTCAATAGCTACTATTACGAGGGAGGCAATCAATTGGCAAAATTTGTAGCTCAGGTTGCAGAAGAGGAACTGAATGATATCGAAGAGTTTGTAGAGTATGGATTGCAAAGAAGAGCTAACATTGTCATCTACAACAGTTTTACGGATTACAGGCAGTCAAACATTGGACTTGGTATTGACTGGCAAAACACAGGTGGAGTAACCAAGCTGGTTAACAATAAAATCATCCTTTACTACGATGGCAATTTAAATCACCTTAAAATCAGCATCCGACAGGGAATTGCAAAAGTACTGGTCGAGAACTTGCTGTTTGGAGATGACTTAGGTGAATTTGCCAGCAACCAGGCGCTGCTGGATCTCCCTAAATGGCTTACAGATGGATACATCTCTTACGTGGGTGAAGAATGGAGTCCTGCGATGGACGATAAACTGAAATCTGCTTTGCTTTCCGGCAAATACGAAACGTTTTATCAGTTTGCTTTCAGAGAACCGATTTTTGCTGGTCATGCATTTTGGAAGTTCATTGCAGAACAGTACAAAAAAGAGAGCGTAACTTATTTTCTCTATCTATCTAGGATTTACAAAAGTATCAACACTGCAAGCTTAAAGGTTACGAAGAAAAGATTCAAGGATCTGCTGAAAGAATTCATGGAGACAGCTTCTGATAAATACTTGTCCGACCTAAAAGGAAGAAGAAATCAACCCCGTGGCAATGTTGTAGCAATTGAGACGGTAAAACCCCGTCAGGATTTTTACCGTTTCCAGGCAAATCCCATTGCCAGAAACAACACCTATGCCATGGTGGAGTACAAGAAGGGTATTTACAAAGTTATTTTTGAAGACCTGTCAGAAAAAAGAAAGATTCTGCTCAAAGCAGGCATTCTCAATTATCAGGATGAGTTGAATCCACATTACCCGCTGCTTGCGTGGGACTCCAAGGGGTCTCGCCTGCTGGTGATCTACAATGAAGAGGGTAAGATAAAATTATTTGTTTACGATGCAGTAAGCAGGTTCAAGGCTGTGAAACAGGTTGTAGAGGATTTTCAGATCATTCAGGATGCAAAATTTATGCTCGACAACAATACACTGATATTGAGTGCAGTTAAAAACGGACAATCGGATATTTTCGTTTATAAAATTGCAGAGCAAACCGTTGAACAAATTACCAACGATGTATATGATGATCTGGATGCCTCTTTTGTGGCATTCCCTAATAAAACAGGCATCATCTTTTCATCCAATCGTCCCACAGCAAAAGCAGTTAAGGCAGATACTGCAATCGCATCGCGAAACAGCTTTAATATTTTTTTGGTAGACAATTGGACAAAAAGTGAATTCCGTCAAATCTCTCAACTCACCAATCAGAAATACGGACAAGCAAGATTTCCCCTCCAATACAATGTCAATCACTTTACGTTTGTAAGTGATGCCAATGGCATTGGCAACAGATATGCAGGTTTTTTCTCAACAAAGAAAGAAGGATTGGATACCATCTACAAAGTAGGTGATGAATATTTAAGAAACCCACCTCCCAAAGAACTCGATTCAACGCTAAAGGCCTTTAAAAAATCAGCGCCGGATTCAATTGGATTTATATCCATTTCGAATGACAGCACCTATGTATTTCCGCTGACAAATTACGAAAGCAGCTTGCAGGAAAGCAGAGGAGCTGGCGATAACAACCTGGTAAGTGAAGTAAGACAGGAAGGTGATATGAAATTCTTATACAAGCTCAAAGTAAATGATGCAGTCCTATTGAGAAGAAATGTCAATGCGCGACCCACAGCTTATATCAAAAAACTGATGGAAGAAGAGCGCAAACAACAAAACATCGTCCTGCAACAAAAAGCAACTCAAGAAAAAAAGACCGAAGACAACAAAAAAATATCTCTCTTCCAAACGGAATTTGCAGAAGAGGTTGCAAACAACGCAGTACAACCAATCGACGATGATGCCATCGCATCTACACGTGTGGACTTTCTCAAAAATGCAAAACAGTATGATTATAAATTGAAATTCGGTTCTGACTATGTGGTTTCAGGTTTCAATAACTCTGTACTGGTCAACCGCTTTCAACCTTTTGCAGGCGGTGCAGGTCCCATCTACCTTTCCAACGCAAATAATTTGAATGGAATTCTGAGGATGGGGATTTCAGATCTCATGGAAGATCAAAAGTTTATCGGTGGATTCAGACTTGCAACCAACTTGAAAGACAACGATTACCTCGCATCCTATCAAAATCTGAAAAGAAGATACGATTGGGGGCTCACCTATTATAGAAGCAATCAACAGTACTTCCCTATTTATCCTGCAACCGATATCAAATCAAGACTCGACAACAAATTGGCTTCAAATCTTTACCAGTTCAACATCAGTTACCCATTGAATGAGGTCAAAAGCATCAGAGCCATGGTTGGATATCGAACCGATCGGGTAACCATCCTTTCAGATGGCAACTATTATCCATCACTTACGATGTCAGATACTGTTTTAAAATATGCTTTGGTCAAACTTGAATATGTTCATGACAATACACTGAACCCTACATTGAATATTTGGAACGGACTACGATATAAAATATACGGCGATGTCAATACACGCATGGTCAGTGCAGACAAGACAGGCAAATACATGATCAATCTTGGTACGGACCTTCGGTATTACTACCCCATTTATAGAAATTTTATATGGGCTTTCAGGACTGCAGCAGATTTTTCTTGGGGAACCCAAAAACTGATTTATTACCTCGGAGGTGTGGAAGGCTGGTTGAATCCCAAGTTCAATCAAAATATCCAACCAGATCCTGATATGGATTATGCATTTCAGACACTTGCTTTGAACTTGAGAGGACACAGACAAAATATTGCCAATGGAAACAACAATATTGTATTCAACTCAGAATTCAGGTTTCCGATTTTCACCACCCTGTTGAATCGTCCCATCAACAATGCATTCCTAAGAAACCTGCAATTGTTGCAATTTGTTGATCTGGGTACTGCCTGGAATGGAAAATTCGATAAAATTCAACGTCCCATCAATGTATACGGTGACGGTTCCAACGTGCAAGTCAATATCAAAACAGGTGGCATCGGTCCATTTGTCGGCGGCTACGGCTTTGGTGCCAGAAGTACCTTGCTGGGTTATTTTTTGAGGGTTGATGCAGGATGGCCCATGGGTACTTTATTCAGAGGCAGGCCTTATTGGTATTTTGCATTGGGGCTGGACTTCTAACTTTTTCACGCTAGATTTTGTTGAAAGCAACAAATTACTTGTTCAATTTCACCTTGTACTTTATGCATGCGCAACTAGGTTCGCTTTGTGCGTTTGAAATTTAATTTTTGTAAAGAGATTCCATTTTTAAGGCTATTCTGTTTTTTCTTGATTGGTGTAATTGCTGATCGAGGATACAATACAGAATTTGATTTCGTAGCAATCATTCACCTTGCATGCATCCTACTTTTCATTTTGATAAACCTTTTGAAGGTTGAGTGGATGTGGAAATTCAAACTATTTCTGTCATTCGTTATTGCTATCTATATATCAACCTGGGGATGCATCTCTTCACAACTGAGATCGAATCTGAAGAAAAAAGCAATGCCGATTGACACTCCATATATCATCAAAATCCATGAAACAAAATCCAGCGGTCAAGCGCATCAGAAATGGACTGCATCTATATATACAAGATGCAATACAAAATGGATTTTGAAAGGAAAAACATTTTTGTATATCAATAATATAAAAGATGAAAATTTCAAAAACGGTGATCTTTTCCTCAGCAATCAATACGTATCGCTGATTAAAAAAATGCATCACCCCGGCGAGTTTGATTTTGAGCAATACAGCAAAATCAACGGATTTTTTTACACGGTATCATTTGATAACAGGAATGCTTTTATCAAAATGGGTAATAATTTATCGCCACTTGAAAAAATCATACGCTCTATCAAAGAAAGCATACTCACACAATTGAGAAAATATATCCCAGATAAGAAGATACTGGGCATTGCAGAGGCTATGCTGATTGGCTTCAAGAATGACATTGATCCGACTTTGAATAAAATATATACCGCTGCTGGTGTCAGTCACGTGATTGCCATATCAGGGATGCATTTGGGATTGATATATATGCTTATCAGCCAACTATTCAATTGGATTTTCAGAAAAAGAGCCCTGCAGTTCATTGCATTGTTCATCACACTTCCCATCTTATGGCTATTTGCATTTGTGACAGGTGCAAGTGCATCGGTAATAAGGAGTGTTATTATGTTCAGCTTCATCATCATCGGCAAAAACATATCAAAATCAAGCAGTGGGCTGAATGCATTGTTTGGAGCCGGATTTCTGATGATGGTGATTGATCCGGATACCATATACGATGTTGGATTTCAGCTCAGTTTTACGGCAGTGCTCTCCATCATGATTTTTTACGATGGCGTGAAAAAATGGGTATACACTAAAAATAAGTTGCTTCAAAAAGGATGGTCCCTTGTTGCAGCCTCCATCGCTGTTCAGATACTTACCATACCGTTATTGATTTATCATTTTCAAGTATATCCCACCTATTCCCTTTTGAATAATATGCTCATTGTACCCTTGTCGAGTATTGCGTTGATCGCAGAGGTAATGCTTTGCATCAATCCAATCAGTGCATTGAACGAAATAATTGTATCCAGGCTTATTATAACATGCATTGACTGGATGAATAGATATGCAGCGGTTATGAATAATCTACCGTTTTCTTCTATCTCATTCCCGGTGATGACTGTACAGATGATATTGCTGCATACGCTGGTTATTTTGGGAATCTTTTTCTTCTTGATACAAAAGAACAAACACATCCTGATAATGACACTTACTTGCTTATTGCTGAGTTGTTTGCTGTACTGGCAAGAACAATTCAAAATCAATTCGATTCATCGATTGGCCATATTGAATATGAGAAATGTTGGAACAATCATCCATCAACATGGCAAAAGTGCAGAAGTTTACATGTATGGAAAATGGAAAGCAAGTGCAAATACAAATATTCAAAGAGTACAAAATATCGCAAATCACCTTCATATTCACTCCATCCAGTTCAGACAATTGGATTCCCATCCCCTGGTTATTCAAGGCAACAGATTGAGCAAGGCTATCATCATGATGGGAAATGATTTGCATGATACAGATGCCAGACAGGTGCTGATTAATAAAAATGATTGGATTGCAGATGGAAGCACCCAACTGTGGAAAATTAGGCGATGGCAAAAAGATCCACAAAACTTACATTTGCGTTTCCTACATACGGCAAGAACGGGTCCCATTTACCTTGATTGCAAGGACTACCACCATTTCTTCCGTGAAAAATAATTTTCATGCAAAAAAAAGTACGCGCTGCCCTGATTTCGGTTTTTTACAAAGATGGACTCGAACCGCTTGTCAAACTCTTGCACGCACAAGGCGTCGTAATATATTCAACCGGAGGCACCCAGCAATTCATTGAAAAACTGGGACTCGAATGTGTTCCTGTTGAATCAGTGACTGCATATCCATCTATACTTGGAGGAAGGGTTAAAACACTGCATCCCAAAATTTTTGGTGGCATTTTAGGCAGAAGAGCTGTCCAGCAGGATATACAGGAGATGAAAGAATTTGAGATTCCTGAAATTGACATGGTAGTGGTGGATCTTTATCCATTTGAAGAAACACTTGCGCAGACAAATGAAGAAAAATCAATCATTGAAAAGATTGACATTGGAGGTCCTTCTATGATCAGGGCAGCAGCAAAAAACTTCAGTGACCTTTTTGTCATTGCTTCAAAGTCCTCATACAACAGTGCAATTGAAATACTATCCAACCAAGATGGGCATACTTCCCTGGAGCAGCGCAAGGCATTTGCAGCAAAAGCATTTGAAATCGTTGCGCACTATGATTTTGCCATATCCAATTATTTCAACGCCAACAATGGCGATGAATTTTTATTCGCAGCCGAGCATCCACATATCATGCGCTATGGAGAAAATCCACATCAAACGGGTATTTTCTATGGCCATTTATCCGCGTTGTTCAATCAATTGAATGGAAAAGAGCTTTCGTACAACAATTTGGTAGATGTGGATGCAGCAATGCATTTGATCAACGAATTTGAAGGCGAGAAAGAAGTCACTTTTGCCATCATCAAACACACCAATGTATGTGGCATTGCTACCAGAGGATCGGTTGCTGATGCATGGAAACATGCTTTGGCAGGTGATCCGGAAAGTGCTTTCGGTGGAGTGTTGGTCAGCAACCAGCCCATTGATGCCACAACAGCAAATTTGATCAACGAGATATTTTTTGAAGTACTGATTGCTCCCTCTTATCATGCAGATGCACTTGAAATGCTGAGAAGCAAAAAAAACAGGATTCTGCTGGAGCAAACGAGTCAGCTTAGAGAGAAAAAACAATTCAAGTCAATATTAAATGGTGTCCTCACCCAACAGCATGACCTGGGGAATTATTCCAATTGGGAGGAAGTGGGTGGAAGAGCCTCCACAGATAAAGAAAAGGAAGATTTGAAATTTGCAAACATAGTATGCAAGCATTTGAAATCGAATGCCATTGCACTGGTCAAAGACAGGCAGTTGATTGGCAAAGGATGCGGACAAACTTCCAGGATTGATTCACTGAGACAATCCATTGAAAAAGCTAAGCAGTTTAATTTTGATCTGCAAGGTGCAGTGTTGGCAAGTGATGCATTTTTCCCATTTGATGATTGTGTAAAAATGAGTCATGCTGAAAAAATTACCGCCTTCATTCAGCCTGGTGGTTCTATACGTGACAAAGACTCCATCGCATATTGCAAAGAAAACCAACTGGCCATGGTTATAACAGGCATGCGCCACTTCAGACACTGATGAACAAGAACCATCCTTCTTCTGAGCGAACCAAAGGACTCACAGCTGTTGCAATCGTTTCAATCCTATGGGGCACCACCTGGATGGCTTCGAAAGTTGGGGTAAAACATCTCCCCGCATTGCAGCTCTCTGGCCTGCGACACATTATTGGTGGAGGAATGTATGTGATATATTTTTCTGTATTTAAGAAAATGTATTTGAGGAAAGAACAATTTCCGAGAATATTGATGATGTCCATTATTATGTTTGTACTCAGCAATGGTTTAAGTGTGCTATCAGTCGTTTACATGCCCAGCGGCATCGCATCAATTATTGGAGCCATTGCACCCATCTGGGTCGTCATCATCAGTTACCTGTTTCAAAAGAACAATGCGATAGTAGCACAAACCGTTGTGGGTGTGATTGTAGGGTTTGCGGGAGTAGTGATTTGCTTTTATGATTATTTCAATGAAATCAGAGAGGGAACATTTGCATTGGGAATTTTCTATGGATTGATATCCAGTATCACATGGGCAATTGGCGCATTGCTAACAGCCAAACAGGCCAAGGATACAGATCCTTACTTTTCACTGGGCTGGCAAATGTTGCTCAGTGGAATCCTTTTGAATCTTATTTCCTACACAACAGGATCATTTGTAAGCATTGATCATCTTCCAGCTGAGGCCTGGTTTTCTATTGGATATTTGGTAATCATTGGCTCTGTCATCGCATTCGGGGCATATGTATTTGCCCTCAAAAGACTGCCTGCTGCTTTGGTGACAGTTCATGCCTATATCAATCCCATTGTAGCCTTGATTATTGGAAGTGTATTGTTGGACGAACAGCTTACAAGAAATATTGCAATTGGAACCATTGCAACCTTACTGGGTGTTTTCCTGGTTAACAACAGTTTCAGAAAAACTACTGGCTAGCTTTCTGTTTTTCTCTCCAGAGTTGATTGAATGATTTTTCTGGAAAATCGAGGTCAGCTCGATGAGCAGTCCAACCCTTGAAAAGCTTATTGACCATCCAGTTTTTCATTTTCTTGTTTCCAGTATTCATCACCGGACGAAACAGCATTGCCTGTTGCCATACTGTCCAAGCCACTTTTTCCAATACATCTCCTTTTACTTTCTTTACAGCTTCTCTTCTGTTTTCCAGCAGCAGTTCATGCAAATTGATTTTTACTGCACAGACTTCTGTACAATTTCCGCAGAGGGATGAAGCATGGCTGAGATGTTTCCACTCACCCATATCTTTCAAGTGTGGTGTGATGACGCTGCCAATGGGTCCACTGTAAGTTGTTTCATAACTATGTCCCCCGATATTTTTGTATACCGGACAAGCATTCAAGCAGGCACCACATCTGATGCAATAAAGACTCTCTCTTGAAACGGGATCCTGCAAAATGGAAGTGCGACCATTGTCGAGCAGTATCACATACATTTCATCCGGACCATTCTCTTCGGTTGACTGACGAGGTCCATTGATGATAGAATTGTAAACAGTAATCTGCTGACCCGTTCCAAAAGTGGAGAGCAAAGGCCAGAACAGGGCCAGGTCTTGCAGACTTGGAATCACTTTTTCGATTCCAGCTACAACAATATGTGTTTTGGGCCAGGAAGCACTCAAACGTGCGTTTCCCTCGTTTTCTGTGATGGCAATGCTACCGGTTTCAGAGATGATGAAATTTGCACCTGTCACTCCCACTTCAGCCTCGGCATACTTCTTTCTGAGCTTGTCTCTTGCAACAAGGGTAAGCTGCTCAGGAGTCAGGTCCAATGGCGTGTTCAAATGCTCGTGAAATACCCTTGCAACATCTTGTTTGCTTTTGTGCATCGCAGGTGTTACAATATGATAAGGCGGCTCGCCGTCAAGCTGCTGGATGTACTCTCCCAAATCGGTCTCGATGCTTTCGATCTGATTTTTCTCCAAAAAATCATTGAGATGAATCTCCTCTGTAACCATGCTCTTGCTCTTCACAAGCGTTTTGCAATTTTTTTCTTTACAAATTTTTAAAATCGCCTCACATGCTTGTTCAGTATTTTCAGCCCAAATCACTTTTCCACCTCTTTTAAGAAAGTTAAATTCAAATTTTTCCAACTGCCGGTCAAGCGATTCGAGTGATTTCCACTTCAGATTTTTTGCTTTCTCTCGTGCAAAATCCAGATCAGTGAACTGTTTTTTTCCTACGGGAACAATTGCATTGTATTTTCCAATATTATAATTGATGGTATTGCGATGGTTGATATCGGCAGCTTTTGTAAAACTTTTTTCTTTGAATGAACTGATACGTGCTGACATCCCTTATTTATTTTTTAGATTTTTTGCGGAATAATAATCTGCTGCAATTTGAGTGAGCGCCTTGTAAAAAGAATGGCCAAATGCCCTGGTCAACGCATCCTTTAAAAAAACATAGACAGGCACTTTCAATTCTTTGCCAAGCTTGCAGGCCGGAGAACACATGTCTTTCCTTGGTTCATAATTCAGCATTTCATGACCTGTATATTTGCTCTTTGTTTTTTTGATGGGATACAGATGACATGAGATGGGTTTTTTCCATTTGATGTCTCCCCTGTTGTATGCTTCTTCAAAAACACATTTGATGATGCCTTTATTGTCTTTGAATCCGTATGCACAAATTTTTTCATTCACAGTTGGTGTTACCCAACCAAATTCTCTGTCATATCTGTATAGTCCATTTTTTTCCACTTCTCTCACACCCTCAGCAGTCATGGATGGCTTTACTTTTTCATATGCTTTCTTCACTTCATCCAATTCCTTGTCTGAAAGGGGTGCTCCCGCATCACCATCTTCACAACAGCCGCCTTTGCATTTGCTTAGATTACAAACAAATTCAGCTTCGATAATTTCATCGCTCATCAAAACATTGTCAATAACAATCAAGGGATCTTTTTTGCAAAAATAATGCTTATCAGGGGGGATCGTGAAAAATGTTCAATCCTAGAGGCTCATCATTTCTTTGAACCTTACCGCCTGGCGGCGTGACACCTCTACCTTTTCCCCACCCTTGATTTCCAGCAACAACCCACCGTTAAAAAAGGGTTCTACAGCAGCAATCATTTTAAGGTTGACAATGTGCTTGCGGTTGGCCCTGAAAAATATCTTGGGATCCAGTCTCTCTTCCAGCGAATTGAGTGATTTCAGGATCAAGGGCTTGTTGTTACCAAAAAAAACCCTGGCATAATTCCCAACGGATTCAAAAAGTCTGATATCGGACAAAGTAACAAACCAGCATTTTTCTCCATCTTTTACAAAAACCTGGTCAGCAGATGACAGAATATGCTTGGCGTCGTGTTTTGATTCCCCAATGATGTTTTCCTTCCATTCAAGACCTTGCAGTTTTTGCATGGCATCTGTTAACCGATTCGGATCAATAGGCTTCAACAAATAATCCATGGCACTTACCTCGAATGCCTTGATCGCAAATTCATCGTGGGCAGTAGTGAATATGACAATCGGGAGCCTGTCAATTTCTTGCAGCATTTCAAACCCATTTTTTTCCGGCATTTGAATATCCAGAAAAACAACCTGCGGATCGAGCTGATGGATCAGGTCAATCCCTTCATTCGCATTGCTTGCCTCTGCCAATACTTCTATTTCGGGATGTTCCTGTAACATTTTTCTCAGCTCTGCTCTAGCGAGTCTTTCATCATCTATAATTATAGCTGTTTTTTTCATGTGGGCTTTTTAGTTCATCGGTATGGTGACGGTTGCCTGTACGAATGTTTCATTGAATTGTTTGATATCAAATGAGGCTTTGTTCCCAAAAATCAGGTTCAGCCTATTGGAAGTACTCTGAATGCCAAAACCTTCATGACGATGATTGATATCGAGGGTTCCGGTATTCAATACGCATATCTCCAAAGCATCCATGATGGCATTGCCCCTGATGATGATCTCTCCCTTTTTCAATGACCTGCTGATGCCATGTTTGATTGAATTTTCAACGAGTGTCTGAAGCATCATAGGAGGAATCTGACATGATAAAACTTCAGGTGAAATATCATAGTTGATAGACAATCGATCTTCGAATCTGATCAATTCCAGTGCGAGATAATCCTTCACGATTGACAGCTCTTTTTCCAAACTGATGGTTTCCTGTGATTCTGAAACCATGCTGGATCGGAGTATGTTGCTCAAGGCAGTGATTGCCTGGCGAGCATGCGAAGGGTTTTCATCTACGAGTGCACGAATACTATTTAGCGCGTTGAAAATAAAATGGGGATTGATATGCGACTTGATGGTCTTCAATTCAAGTGATTTGACAAGTGCTTCTAATTTCAGTTTATCCAGTTGGTTTCTGGTACTCTCATCAATGAAATGGTAAATAAAATAGATGCAGTTCCAAATAAATAAGAAGATCATCCACGTAAATGCATTGGAAATATAATGTTGAAAAAAATTGAAATGATTTTCTTGCTTGAAACTCAAATCAAATAACTCGACAATCAATGTTTCAATCATTCCGACTGAAAGTGCAAATACAATGGACAGCACCAGGAATCCAAGCAATTGCTGATTGACTGTTTTCTGCAGCAGTTGTATCCGTTTGATCACCACCCTCATCAAGTGGGTAAATGCAATGCCCAGTACAATGGTATTCATCAAACGAATGCAAAAAACCTGGTCCACCATTTTATAGGATATGGCAAAAAAGACATTTATGGACAGGAAGAGTCCCCAGCCCAGCGCCTGAAACAGCCAATATTTAGGGATTTTCTGGATCTGATTGATCATGGAATAAAATTAATCCAGTTTTTACCGATGGGAATACCGTTCATAAAAAAGGCGGGATTGCACGCTAAACTACGTATAAATACGTGGAGTTTTTCGGTCCCAAAACCAGTCCAAAGAGGGCTTTCACTTCATTTCTCAGGATTTGCTGAAAAAAGATAATAGCGGTGGAATAACTGCCGTTACATGTTCAAAGCAACCTGCGATGACTGTTAAAACCTCATACTTCTCCAACCTACTGATCGCCCTGATGATAGGGGTTATTGTGATGGGTACCGAGGGAGTACACGCACAGAGCAGGGTTATCATCAACGAATTCTCAACTGGACAGAGCGGTAAAAACGGACAGGATTTCATTGAATTGAAAAATGTAGGCATCGGAGATGCAAAAATTGGCAACTTCACCCTACTTGTAGAAAATGAAATCATCCGCATTCCAGCCAATACCACCCTTCCAGCAGGTGGTTTTTATGTTGCTTACACAAGCAAAATGGTTGCAACAGATGTAAAAAATATCAAAATCAGCCTGAATGACTCTACTTCTCAATTGATGGATGCCATCAGCGGAAAAGCAACAGATGCAGCGAATATTGCCATCGAGACTCTTGTGAATGCAAGCGGCAAAGGAAATTATTTCGGAAGAAAAACAGACGGTGATTGTTACTGGCAGATGGACACTGTACCAACTGCAGGTGCTAGCAACGGAAAATTGGGTGCTGCTTCCAGCATGCAGATTACTAAACTGGTTGCCATGAATACCAACTGCAGCAGTGGAAAAGTAGATTTCAGAGTAGAAAATGCAAATGCTGCCAGCTTTTTCACTATGAATTATACCATTGCATTTGATGCCAACAATGATGGAAAATTCAACGCAAATGATCGTTTTGAAAAAGGTGCCGACAGCAGTGCCCCTGTTGTGGAAATCAACAATCTTTATTCAACCGGTTCTTATAAAATCATGTTGGAGCCTATGAGCGGATGCAATCAGCAGATAGTAGATTTCAAAATTGACCCTTGCATTACAATGGCGGTTAAGTTGAAAAAATTTACAGGCAGCAACAATGGCAAGGTTAACAATTTCAATATTGAAATTGAAACTGACGCAGATTTGAAAGAACTGAAGCTAGAAGCAAGCACCAACGGAAGTCAGTTTGAAAAAGTCAGCAATATCCCTTTCCAAAATCGTGCTGGACTTCAAAACATCTCTTTCAATAACAATCCCACACAACAGAATTACTTCAGAATTGCTATGACTGATGTCAACAACAAGACTACTTACTCTCCAGTGGTTAGGTTGTCAATCAACGAACAATCCGCCAACAAAATGACTGCCTCTCCCAATCCTTTCAATGACATCATTCAACTGCAACTGCAATCTGAAAAAAATGAAAAGGCAGTAGTTCAGTTTTATGCAACCAACGGCGCTTTGGCACTCTCTCAAACCATCGATTTGATGAGCGGCCAAAACAACATCCGTCTCCAAACCAGCCAACTACAAAAAGGCATGTACATTGTATCCATCAGAAATGCATCCAGCCAGCAAGCGCAGATCACTCGCCTCATGAAAGGTTGATCATTCAATCCTCATCCAGAAGCGTCTATAAAACAGGGTATTCTGATCAATTTTAAATAGCTTTGTACTGGACTTATTTGAACAAAAACACCTAACTTTTGTAGATAAAGTAAGTACGCTCTGAAAAGTTAAATAATGATTGTACCTGGACCCCTGCTCAAACAAATTGACACCCCTGCTGACCTGAAAAAAATCAACAAAGACGATTTATACAAGGTATGCGATGAATTGCGTCAATACATAATTGACGTAGTAAGCGTCCACGGTGGCCATTTTGCTGCCAGTCTTGGTGTAGTGGAACTTTCCGTTGCCCTGCATTATGTGTACAACACACCTTACGATCAGTTGGTATGGGACGTTGGACATCAGGCATATGGGCATAAAATCCTCACGGGACGAAGAGACAACTTTCATACCAACAGAAAATACGGTGGACTCAGCGGATTTCCCAAAAGGTCAGAAAGCGAGTATGACACTTTTGGTGTTGGTCACTCTTCTACCTCCATCTCCGCAGCGCTTGGCATGGCCATTGCAGCCAAATACAAGGGAGAAAAAAGAAAATCCATTGCCGTCATAGGCGACGGATCCATGACCGCGGGCATGGCTTTCGAGGCAATGAACCATGCAGGTGTAGCCGACAGCGATGTGTTGATCATCCTCAATGACAATTGCATGAGCATCGATCCAAACGTAGGTGCGCTCAAAGAATACCTGACCGATATCGCCACTTCCCATACCTACAACAAACTGAAAAACGATATCTGGAAAATATTGGGCAAACTACCTGTTGGAACCAACTTCACCAGAGAAATTGCCAGCAAATTGGAACACAGCATAAAGGGTTTCATCAACCGCAGAAGCAATTTGTTCGAATCAATGAACATTCGATACTTTGGTCCTATTGATGGACATAATATTTCAAAGTTGGTTGATACGCTCAATGACTTGAAAGATATCGGTGGACCTAAATTGCTGCACATCATCACCACCAAAGGAAAGGGATATGCATTGGCTGAAAAAGACCAGACCAAGTGGCATGCACCCGGACTTTTCGATAAGGTAACCGGAGAAATTTTTAAAAAGACGTACGATACTCCACAACCTCCGAAATACCAGGATGTCTTTGGCAAAACAATTATTGAGCTCGCTAAGAAAAATCGAAACATTTTTGGGATCACCCCTGCCATGCCATCCGGTTCTTCTTTGAAGTTCATGATGGAAGAAATGCCCGACAGAGCGATTGATGTTGGCATCTGCGAACAGCATGCTGTTACAGTGAGTGCAGGCATGGCCACACAGGGACTCAAAGTCTTCTGCAACATTTATTCATCTTTCATGCAGCGTGCCTACGACCAGGTGGTTCACGATGTTGCCATACAGAAACTCCCGGTTGTGTTTTGCTTGGATCGTGCAGGACTGGTTGGAGATGACGGACCTACCCATCATGGTGTCTACGATGTTGCCTATATGAGGTGCATCCCGAATATGATTGTATCTGCCCCCATGAATGAAGCAGAGCTGCGCAATCTGATGTATACTGCACAATTGGAATCAACCAAACTGCCATTTGTGATCAGGTACCCCAGAGGAGAAGGTATGATGCCTGAATGGCAGACTGAAATGAAAGAAATTGAAATCGGCAAAGGAAGAAAAATAAAAGACGGTGAAGAAATTGCCATTCTCAGTTTTGGTCACCCTGGAAATTTTGCAGCAGCAGCCGTCAGGTCATTGAAAAATGATGGCATCCATCCTGGTCACTATGATCTGAGATTTGCAAAACCACTCGACGAAACATTGCTGCATGAAGTATTCAACAAGTACTCCAAGATCATTACCGTTGAAGATGGTACTGTTGTAGGTGGAATTGGATCTGCTGTACTGGAATTCATGACTGAACATCAATACAAAGCCGATGTAAAAATACTGGGCATACCAGACAGGATTGTAGAACACGGTTCACAAAAGGAACTGCACAAAGAATGTCATTACGATGCAGAAGCCATTGCCGAAACGGCAAGAGCCATGATGAATGTGGAAGTGAAGATTACTCAGTAAAATTGATCAACTCAGCATCCTGAGGTCTATCATCGTTGTATTCAACAATGAAATTGTTTCTTCCCTCTCCTATGATGATCGCCATGTAGTTTTGCTGTACCAATTCAAGAACGGTCAGGAAGATGAAAATTGCATGCAGCCTGTCCTGACAAACATCAAAAATTTTCTCAAAAGACATGGTCTTTTCCTCCGCAGTTACTTTCAACACATATTCCCTGCTCTCTTCCATTGTATAATTGTATCTGTATACAACGTGCTGAGGTTTGTTTTGACGATCGTGCAATCGTTGCATCACTTTTTCAAAAACTTTCATCAGCTTGAAAAGTGATATCGACTGAATTTCTGTTCCTTCAGAAGCTTCTTCGCCAACTGCATTGATGTCTTGCTGCAGATTACCCCTCTTCACCATGAACATCCGTTGCTGTTCCATTTCTGCAAGCTTGAGAGAAGCTTCTTTGAATTTCTTGTATTCAAGAATTTTATCAATGAGCTCCTGGCGTGGATCAATTTCATTTCCATGCTCATCCAATTCTTTTCTTGGAAGAAGCATTTTGGCCTTGATCCTCATCAAGGTAGAAATGAATAAAATGAATTCACTGCTGAGTTCTATATTATCCTCTTCTGATTGTTTGATGAATACCAAAAAATCATCTATGATATTCTTGATGGGTATATTATAAATATCTAACTCATCTCTTTCTATGAAGAACAACAAGAGGTCGAAGGGTCCTTCAAATTGCGGCAAACGGATCTGATAACTTGCAGTATTCACGCTTCTATTTTAATATAAATCTAAGGCGACAAATATAATCATTACCCCCTATTTTACCGATATTTGCATCCGAAATTTACCTACCATGAAATGGCTTTTGTTCATAGTTCTTTGTTTGATTTGGGGAAGTTCTTTTGTTCTGATGAAAGCTGGATTAGAGGCCCTCAGTCCATTTCAAGTCGCATCCATCCGCATCATATTTGCCGGCGTCTTCATGCTGCCCTTTGCCAAAAAAGCATACAGTGAAGTGCCCAAAGAAGTGATTCGCCCCATCATCATTTCTGGTTTTCTTGGAACCTTCTTTCCGGCCTATTTGTTCTGCATTGCTCAAACCAAAATTGACAGCTCACTTGCGGGAATATTGAATGCACTTACTCCATTGGCCACCATTGCAATTGGAACCACGTTTTTCAATATGAAGCTCGGCTGGACAAAATGGCTTGGAATGATTTTGGGATTTGCAGGGATGCTTGTATTGCTTTTGAATGGAAACAAAGACATCAGTTTTCAATACGTGGGATATGCACTTTTTGTTGTGATTGCAACACTTTGCTATGGACTGAATGTGAACGTAGTTTCAAAATACCTGCACAATGCCGCACCCATGCAAATTGCCACCATTGCATTTACCTCACTGATCATACCAACTCTCATCATCCTTGCTTCAACAGGCTATTTTACAGATCCGCGTTTGCTCAATGGTGAATGGACCAGCGGAACCATTTCCGCAGCTGTGTTGGGCATCATTGGCACTGGTGTTGCCTCTGTTACATTTTATGTGCTGATGAAAAAAGCTGGACCCGTTTTTGCTTCCATGGTTACCTATGGAATTCCTTTTGTTGCCATCGCCTGGGGAATCAGTACGGGTGAAACCATCACAGCCATGCAAATGGCAGGAATGGTGATCATTTTATTGGGAGTAAAGCTCGCCAATTAAACACTCATGATCTCTTTCTCTTTGGATGCCAGGTGTTTGTCAACCAGTAGAATGAATTTATTGGTCATTTCCTGAATATCATTTTCAGCATCTGTAGCCTGATCTTCACTGAGTCCGGCTTTTTGCAACTTTTTCACCTGCTCAATTGCATCTCTTCTGATGTTTCTGATGGCTATCTTGGATTGCTCTCCCTCTGATTGAACCCTTTTTACAATTTCTTTTCTTCTCTCTTCTGTCAATGGAGGAAGGAATATTCGGATGAT
>JBEAYH010000011.1:0-36416 GCA_041159435.1 Bacteroidota bacterium
ATTATATTCAAAAAGAATTCAAAACCGGAGAAAAGCCAGTATTCTTTGTATTTCACGGTGGAAGTGGATCTCCGCAACATCAAATCAGAGAAGCGATCGGCTATGGTGCAATTAAGATGAACATTGATACCGATCTGCAGTGGGCATACTGGGAAGGCGTTCTAAAAAACTACAAGAAAAACGAAGCCTACCTGCAAGGTCAGTTGGGCAACCCCGAAGGCGCTGACAAACCCAACAAAAAGCACTACGATCCAAGGGTTTGGTTGAGAAAGGGACAAGAAACATTCATCGCGAGACTCAAAACAGCGTTTGAGGATTTGAATTGTATCAATCGAAATTAACTGTTGACAATTGACTGTTAAACGTCAACTGCTATAAAGATACACCCCTCTTCCATGGAATGAAATCATCTTGATTCAGTTGTACTGATTTTGGAATTATTTCTCCGCTTGCAGCTTTGATGCAATACTCTAAAATTTGCTCACCCATTTCTTGAATGGTCACAAAACCCTCTACAATGGGCCCACAGTCAATGTCAATGATGTCGGGCATTTTTTCAGCGAGCTTGGTATTGGTGGAAAGTTTGATGGTAGGACAAACCGGATTGCCGGTTGGCGTTCCGAGTCCCGTGGTAAATAAAATCAATGTTGCGCCAGAGGCTGCTTTACCTGTGGTTGCTTCCACATCATTGCCTGGCGTGCACACCAAATTCAATCCGGGTTTGGTTGCAGGCTCGGTATAATCCAACACATCTACCACCGGAGAGCTTCCCCCTTTCTTGCAGGCGCCGGCACTCTTGATGGCATCAGTGATCAATCCATCTCGGATATTACCTGGAGAAGGATTTGCATGAAAACCAGAACCTACCAGTTCTGCTTGCGCACTGTAAGCATTCATCAGGTCAATGAATTTTTCTGCAGTGGGTTGATTGACTGATCGATCAATCAGCTCCTGTTCAGCTCCGCAGAGTTCAGGAAACTCAGCAAGCAAAATTTTTCCATTCAATGCAACCATCAAATCAGAAAAATATCCAACAGCAGGATTTGCAGAAATGCCACTAAATCCATCACTGCCACCACATTTTACACCAACGGTTAACTTATCAAGCGTCGCAGGCTTTCTTTCTTGTTTATTGATTTCGACTAATCCTTCAAATGTTGATGAGATTGCATGTTTAATTAATTCTTCCTCTGTCATGCCACCTTGTTGTTCGAACAAATACAAAGGCTTATCGAAAGAAGGATTGCGCTTTTTAATGGCTGCTACAAAATCATTGGATTGCAGGTGCTGACAACCCAGACTCAAAATGGTAACACCACCTACATTGGGATGATCGGCATAAGCAGCCAACAAATTTTGTAAAATTGCTGAATCCTGTCGCGTTCCTCCACAGCCACCTTGGTGGTTCAAGAATTTAATACCATCAACGTTTTTAAAAACTCTGTTGACGGTTGATGGTTGTCTGTTAACAGTTAACTGTGAACTGTCACCTGTATTTCGTCGTCCCTCGTCCCTCGTCCCTTGTCCCTTGTACTGATTAACCAACTCCCTTGTAAAAGACACATACTTATCTGTAACTCCATATCCCAATTCATTCTGCATGGCTTCACGGATCACATCCAGGTTTCTGTTTTCACAAAAAACAGTTGGGATAAATAGCCAATAATTGGCAGTGCCCACGCGGCCATCAGTTCTGTGATACCCCATGAACGTTCTGTTCTTCCATTTTTCGACATCTGGGGGAGTCCATTTGTATTGTACACCTCTGTATGCGTATGGTTCTGCAGCATGGTGCAGGTTTTCAGTGGTCATGCGCCCCCCGCGTTTTACAGGTTGTGTTACTTTACCAACCAGCACCCCATACATGAAAATTTCAGCATGGTTGCTGAAATCATGCGCATAAAATTTATGTTTGGCAGGAATGTCTTCAATCAATTCAACATCCTCTCCATCGCAGGAAATGATTTCACCTTTTTTGAGATCACGCAATGCTACGATGACATTGTCTTTGGGATGAATCTTAAGAACAGCATGTTTCATTGCAAGCAAAGATAATGAGCGGAGACTGAGGGATTCGAACCCTCGATACCCTTTAGAGGTATACACACTTTCCAGGCGTGCTCCTTCAACCACTCGGACAAGTCTCCTGAGAAGGATGGCAAAAATACCTTTTTCCGCTAGAAGCTGAAGATTTTTTTCGCATTTGCAGTGGTCACTGATATCACTTCCTCAATAGAAATATTTTTAATTTCAGCAATCTTTGCTGCAACATATTTGATGTAAGACGGCTCATTGCGTTTGCCTCTGAATGGGACAGGTGTCAGATAAGGCGCATCCGTTTCTAAAACAATATTTTCCAATGGTAAACCCTCCATCAATTTTGCCAACCCTGCGTTCTTGTAGGTAACCACTCCGCCAATTCCCAACATCCAACCCATGTCAATGATTCTTTTTGCCTGACGCTCATCACCACCGAAACAATGAAAGATTCCTTTCAAGCCTGTTTCATTTTTCTGCTCGATCGCATGAATACATTCATCCATTGAACTTCTTGAATGGATGACAATGGGCAATGCATATTTTTTTGCCAATTCAATTTGAAATGCAAAGGCTTCCAATTGTTGTGTCTTCCACTCAGTGGAATGATAAAAATCCAACCCTATCTCACCAATGGCATAATATTTCTCTTGTTGCAACCAAGTTTCAACCTGCTGCAGCTCAGCTTCGAAATCTGCGTCAACCGAGCATGGATGCAACCCCATCATAGGCAAACAGTATCCCTCTGTATTTTTTGCCAACTGCATCATCATGTAGTGTGTACTGCCATCTATAGCAGGAAGGAAAATACGCTCAATGCCCTCCTGTTTTGCTGCCTGCAGCATAACATCCCTATCTGCTTCAAATTCAACTGCGTATAAATGGCAATGGGTATCGATCATAAAAATTTTTAAAAAGTTTTTTTGGCTTGTTTTTTTAAAATGTATATAACTTTCAAACAGTTTTCATAGGGTACGGATTAAACGGGTCAGCGTTTTTACGCAGACCCTTTTTTATAGGGCAAGGCCTCCATCCGATAACCCTGTTTTGTCGCATTTTCCAACAATACTTCAAGTGCATACAACATGTTAACAGCCGCCTTCTGTGAATCATGGAATAAAACAATGGCACCGGGCTGTATGTTGTTGAGAACCCGCAAGGCACATGCTTCTTTTGAAATGTTTTTGTCATAATCTGCACTCAACAGACTCCACATGACAATCTGATATCCCTCGTTCATCAAACTCCTTGCCTGTCTTGATGTCAAACGTCCGTAAGGCGGACGAAATAAATTGGATTGAATGCAGGCATTGGCTGCTGCTACATCCTCTAGATAAGCTTCATCTTTTGTATTCCAACCATTGAAGTGATGATAACTGTGATTGCCCACTGCATGTCCGTCAGCTTTGATGCTTTCAAAAATAGATGGGTACTTCACAACATTTTTACCGAGACAGAAAAATGTGGCTTTTGCACCATGGCTCTTCAATAATTCCAATACCTGGGGTGTAATGGTTTCATGTGGACCATCATCAAAACTGATAAAAAGAATCTTCTCCTCTGTATGCACTTGCCAAATCCGCTTGGGGAAAAGCATTTTCAACCAACCTGGGACCCGTGCCGGCAAATTCATGATTGAATTTTTGAATGAGGAGACTTATAGTTTTGATTCATCACTTGAATCATATCTAAAATATATTTCCCTCCAGTGCGTTTTTCCGAACTGGTCACAAAAATCGGGGGCAACTCAACCCACCATTTTTTCAATGCATCTCCAAATGCCTTGACATTTGAGCTGACAACTTTTTGTGTTTCTTTATCCGACTTCGTGAAAACAATGGCAAAGGGAATATTCCATTCACCCAACCGATTGATGAATTTTAAATCAATTTCCTGTGGTGTATGCCTTGCATCCACCAATACAAAAAGATTCAACAGATTTTCTCTTCCCCGGATATATCCATCAATCATTTTTTCCCAATTCTTTCTTTGAAATGCAGAAACTTTTGCAAATCCATATCCCGGCAAATCAACCAAATACCACTGATCCATTTTACCATCAGCATTGGATTTGCTCTGAATGGAAAAATGATTGATCAACTGGGTTTTTCCTGGTGTGGCAGAAATCTTTGCAAGTTGTTTCATACCCGTCAGCATATTGATCAAAGACGATTTTCCCACATTGCTTCTTCCGATGAATGCATACTCGGGACGGTCGGCTTTGGGACAAGCTTCCAGCGTTGGACTGCTGATGACATATGCTGCTTGATGGATAATCATTTTTGAGGGATATTTACCATTCTGTTAAGAGCGCTTGTATCGATTTTAAGTACTTTTGTCGGGATGGGAAACTACGCTCACGACAGGATTGTACCAGATCAGGCTTCAAATTTACCGAAAAAAGAACAGGTGGCTCAAATGTTCAATGAAATCGCCCATAAATACGATTTCCTGAACAGATTTTTGTCCGTTGGCATTGACATTGGTTGGAGAAAAAAAGCATTGAACCTGTTGAAGCAAAAAAATCCTCAATACATTTTAGACATTGCAACAGGTACAGCAGACCTTGCGATCATGTCAGCCAATCAATTATCAACCAAGGAAATCATCGGCATAGACATTTCCTCGGGTATGTTGGAAATTGGAAAGAAAAAAGTATTGAAACGTGGATTACAAAACCATATACAATTAGAATTGGGCGACAGCGAAGCCTTGCAATTTGAAGACAATCGTTTCGATGCAGTGACCGTTTCCTTTGGTGTGAGAAATTTCCAACAACTGGAAAAGGGACTGACTGAGATTTTACGCGTATTGAAACCAGAGGGACAATTGATGATCCTTGAATTTTCTAGACCAACCCTCCCTGTGATCAAACAATGCTACAACTTTTATATGAACATTGTTACGCCCGGAATAGGCGGACTTTTTTCCAAGAGTAAAAATGCTTATCAATACCTGAATGAATCTGTGCAACAGTTTCCTGAGGGTAAAACTTTGACAGAGGTGATGGAAAAAGTTGGGTTCAAAAAAACATTCTACAAAAGACTGACTTTCGGCATATGTACCATCTATATAGGAGAAAAATAGCACTGGCCATTTCTGTGCTGATAGTTCTTTCAGCAAAAGCTCAACATGCGGTGGAGTTGAACCTTCCTGACCATGATGACAAGAAATATTATTTTGGTATTTCACTGGGCTACAACCGCTCCAATTACAACATCTCCCATGATTCTTCGTTTATCAATAACAACCAGGTAAGTGGAATAGAATCATTCAATACAGGAAGGGTACACTTGGGTATTCTTGCCAATTACCAGCTTTCAAAAAGGTTTGACCTGCGTTTCTCTCCCTTGAATCTTGTATTCAGTGATAAAATCATCAAGTTTTATAAGAGGAATGACCCAGCGTCGGAAGAAACCACTCCCTCAATCACAATGACATTCCCGCTTCAGGTAAGATTAAAAAGCGATAGAATCAACAACATGAGGGTATATACGCTGATGGGAGGCAAATACGAATTTGATCTTGCCAGCAATGCAAAGTCGACCAGTGACGTCCTTAAAATCAAAAAGAATGATTACGGTGTTGAAGGAGGAATTGGCTTCCAGTTTTTCTTCCCCTATTTCATTTTATCTCCTGAAATAAAAATCAGCTATGGACTCTCCAATGTGCATGCCCGAGATCCGGAGATACCTTTCTCAAAACTGATGAATATCATGAATTCCAGACTGATCATGTTCACCCTTCATTTTGAAGGTGGCGGATTGGGAAAATAATAATATCTATATGTCTTCTACGATCATCAAAAACGCAAGCATCGTCAATGAAGGAAAAATCATCGAAGGTGATCTGCTCATCAAAAATCAAAGAATTGAGAAGATTGGAGGCGTCATTCATGATAAAAATGCAAAAGAAATCAACGGTGAAAATAAATTTGTATTGCCGGGAGTGATCGATGATCAGGTTCATTTCAGGGAACCAGGACTCACCCATAAAGCCAATATCCATACAGAATCCTGTGCAGCGGTGGCAGGAGGAACAACCAGTTTCATGGAAATGCCCAATACCAAACCTGCCGCACTTACCAGTGAATTGCTGGAAGAAAAATACCAGATTGCAGCCAACTCCTCCCCTGCCAACTATTCTTTTTTCATGGGCACATCGAACGAAAACACAGATGAAGTTTTAAAAATAAATGATCAGAGAGACCGCGTTTGTGGGATCAAAATTTTCATGGGATCATCAACGGGAAATATGCTGGTAGACAATGTGCTGACGCTGGATAAAGTTTTCAAAGAGTCCGCTTTGTTGATTGCTACGCATTGTGAAGACGAGCGCATCATCAAATCCAACCTCCAAAAAATGAAAGAGCAGAAAAGCACGCTGACTGCTGCTGATCATCCGATCATCCGCAATACAGATGCCTGCTTTGAATCATCTTTCTTAGCCATACAACTCGCAAAAAAATACAATACGCGGCTGCATATACTGCATATATCAACAGCAAAGGAATTACAGCTTTTTTCAAATATGCTGCCCTTGCAAGAAAAAAGAATCACTGCTGAGGTATGTGTTCACCATTTGCATTTCACAGCAGATGATTATGCAAGACTTGGAAACAAAATCAAATGCAATCCTGCAATTAAATCTCCTGAAAATAAAGATGCACTTTGGGAAGCACTGCTGGATGATAGATTGGATATCATAGCCACTGATCACGCACCTCATACCATAGAGGAAAAAGATGAAGCGTATGAGCAGGCGCATGCAGGACTTCCACTGGTTCAACACAGCCTGCAATTGATGTTGCATTATGTAAAACAGGGACGAATTTCCATTGAAAAAGTTGTTGAAAAAATGGCACATGCACCAGCTACTTGCTTCCAAATTGCAGAGAGGGGATTCATACGCGAAAATTATTATGCAGACTTGGCAATTGTAGACATGAGCCATCCACAAACCATTTCCAAAGAGAATATCCTTTACAAATGCGGCTGGAGTCCTCTGGAGGGCTTTCAAATGCCAGCACGCATCTCCAAAACCATTGTGAATGGAGAAATTGTTTATGAAAATGAAACAGTATACAAGGATAAAAGAGGCATGAGATTGTTGTTCAATAGAAACTAATCATGTTTGTTGACAAAACCACCTTGAGTGATCTTTCAGTTTTTAGTCTACAAGACAACACATCGCTGTTCGATTTAATCGACTATACCGCAACTGCTGAAGGAAAATCGGAACTGATACACATACTGCATCATCCACTGACCCAAAAAAAAGATATCGTTGCAATCCAGGAAATCTTGCAGACCATTGCAAGCAAAATTGATCAGTGGCCAATAGAAATCACCAATGGCACCTTAATGGTCATTGAGAAATTTTATGACGACAATCCGGATCCTATACCAGAAAACATCAGCAACCTGCAAGCAATCTTTTATAAATGGATCCATCCGAGAGACTATGCACTGATTCTTTTCTCCATGAAACAATTGTTTCAACTGATGAAAGGATATGAAAAAATTCATGCATTCTTTAGCAATGCAAACATACCCGGCCCTCTTGAGAACATATTGGATCAAAGCAGAAAAATATTGGCTGATCAAAACCTTGCGCCCCTCCTACAAAAAAATAGTTTCCATGAACTGAGTCAACGTGAAATACTTTTTTTTGGGAGGATATTTCACATTGATCTGGTTGCATCCGTTCGGATCTTGATCAAACTCTACGGCAAATTGGATGCCTGGTATGCAATGGCAAAAGCAAATATTCAACTTCAACTGAACAATCCGCAATTTACGGAAGAGGCAACCCTCATTGAGTCGAGCAAGCTCAGGCATTTGCTGCTTGAACATCCAGTCAGCTACGATATCTCCATGAACAAAGAAAGTAATTTCATATTTCTAACGGGAGCGAACATGGCTGGAAAGAGTACACTTATCAAAGCAGTAGGGCTCGCCGTCTACATGGCACATCTGGGAATGGGTGTACCAGCCCAACAAATGAGACTTTCACTGTTCGAAGGCATCCTCAGCAACATCTACATCGCTGATAATATTGCCAAAGGTGAAAGTTATTTTTTCAATGAAGTAAAAAGAATCAAGCAAACCATTCAAAAAATCAACGATGGACGAAACTGGCTTGTTCTTATTGATGAATTATTCAAGGGCACAAATATCCAAGATGCCATGAAATGTTCAACCACTGTCATCAGGGGGCTCATCAACATCCAGCACTGTCTTTTTATACTTTCCACCCATCTTTATGAAATAGGAGAAGAATTGAAAGATCTTCGGACCATTGATTTTAAATATTTTGAAACAATTTTAAAAGACAATGAGCTTCATTTCAGTTATCAATTGAAAAACGGAATCAGCCAAGATCGAATGGGGTATTTAATCCTTCAGAAAGAGGGCGTTACAGCATTGTTGGAGCATTTGGGGAAATAATCATTGCACTGACAGATTATTCTCATCAACAACCGACCTCAGTCCCATTCTACTTACTACCAGGAAAATTATTTTCAATCCATGTTTATCAAAATACATGGAAGCGCTGTTCATGGTGTTGATGCCATACCCATAACGGTAGAAGTCAATTGGACCGCACAAGGCAAAGAGTACTGCATCGTTGGATTGCCTGATGCAGCAATAAAAGAGAGCATTCGAAGAGTTGAAAGTGCACTGAAATCAAATAAGTTTGAAATGCCAAGGACCAGAATTGTAATCAACCTGGCGCCTGCGGATATCAAAAAAAGTGGAACCGCGTTTGACTTGCCCATCGCTATTGGGATATTGGTGGCATCAGAACAACTCCATCCAACCAATTTGCTCAATGAATTTGTAATCATGGGTGAATTGAGTCTTGATGGAGAATTAAGATCTATCAGAGGTGCACTTCCCATAGCCATACAAACCAAGCGTGATGGATTCAAGGGATTGATTCTACCAGCTTCTAACAACATAGAGGCTGCCTTGGTCAATCAGATTGAAGTGTATGGAATGCATACATTGATGGATGTAGTAAACTTTTTTACATCGGAAGGAAAATCTTTCATGCCCACACAGATCGACATGCAAGATGTATTTCTGCAACAACAAATGAAATTTGAAAATGACTTTGCGGAAGTAAAAGGACAGGAAAATATCAAGCGAGCGCTGGAGATTGCTGCTGCAGGCGGCCACAATGTAATCTTGATCGGTCCACCGGGCGCTGGAAAAACCATGTTGGCAAAACGGCTTCCTTCCATTCTCCCCCCTTTGACACTGGAAGAAGCATTGGAGAGCACCAAGATTCACAGTGTAGCTGGAAAACTTTCCGAAGAAACCACCCTGATTACCAAACGTCCGTTTAGAAGTCCGCACCATACGATTTCAGATGCAGCACTTGTTGGAGGTGGCTCTACACCCCAACCAGGAGAAATATCCTTGGCCCACAACGGCGTGTTATTTCTTGATGAATTGCCGGAATTCAAGCGAACAGTACTGGAAGTAATGCGTCAACCCATGGAAGAAAGAAAAGTAAGCATTTCCAGAGCCAAACTGGCAATTGATTTTCCTGCATCCTTTATGTTGATTGCATCTATGAATCCCTGTCCATGCGGATTCTACAATCATCCCGAAAAAAATTGCAGTTGCCCTCCAGGAGCAGTAACCAAATACCTGAATAAGATTTCGGGTCCACTGCTGGACCGAATCGATCTGCATGTTGAAGTCACACCAGTTGCATTTTCACATTTGACGTCTGCACAAATCCAGGAGAGTTCAAATGAGATCAGAAAAAGAGTTGTGAGCGCAAGAAAAATTCAGGAGCAGAGATTCAAAGAAAAAAAAGGTATATATGCCAATGCGCAGATGGAAAGTGCTGACCTTAAAACAATTTGTGCATTGAACAACGAAAGCCAATCTCTGATAAAAAAGGCTATGGAACAATTGAATCTTTCTGCAAGGGCTTATGACAGGATTTTAAAAGTTGCCAGAACCATTGCTGATCTTGATGCATCAGAAGAAATAAGCAGTTCCCATGTTGCAGAAGCAATTCATTACAGAAATCTAGACCGGGAAGGGTGGGGAGGTTAATCGGCGGTGTTTTTTTCTATATTGTATGAAGTTGAACCTGCTGTATTACTGAAAAATCTTGACTGAAAAATCAATATAGCGATCAATCCCGTAGAAATGGATGCATCTGCCAGGTTAAAAACGGGTCTAAAAAATTCAAAGGGCTCACCTCCCCAAATGGGCAGCCATGTAGGAAGATTTACATCTTGTATAATGGGGAAATAAAACATGTCTACCACACGTCCATGTAAAATGGATTCGTATCCACCCATGAAACCTTGCTGCCAAAAGCCTCTTGCCAAATTTTGGGAATAGGCATCACTGAATTCAAATGCCATTCCATAAAACAGGCTGTCAATCAGATTGCCAATTGCACCTGCATAAATCAATGTGACACAAAAAATATAACCTGTATGGTATTTTTTCTTGATGATACTCATTATATAATAGGTACCAAATGCCACTGCAATCAATCGAAATGAAGTCAGTGCTATTTTCCCCCATGAACCTGCTAGTTTCCAACCGTACGCCATTCCCTCATTCTCGATGAAATGAAACCTTAACCAGGGAAGGGAGGCAAATGGAATATATTCTTCCCCCATGTAAAAATGGGTTTTCACGTAGATCTTGATCAATTGATCTATGATCAGCACAAGAAGTGTAAGAACAATGGCATGGCGAAATTTCACAAACAATTTTTTGCAAATATACGTGTAGGAATTGAGGCAAAGCTTACTTATTCACTTAGGTATACACGGGGCACTCGACCGGATATGCCCGTCATGATTTCATAAGGGATGGTTTTAGCCTGTTGAGCAATTTTTTTAATAGAATATGCGCGTCCAAAAATCAACACTTCTTCATCCACTTGAATCTGGTCGTTGTCGCCAAGATTTATCATTGTCATGTCCATGCAGACATTTCCGATGGTAGAGTAAGCCTCTCCCCTGATCAAAACATTGCCTTTCCCGTTGCCAAGAGATCTTGGAAATCCGTCGGCATATCCTATGCGAATGGTAGCAACCGTTGTATCTTTTTCCAATATCGTTCCACGTCCATACCCTACAGATTCCCCTTTTTGCACCCTTCTTATTTGGGCAATGGTCGACTTCAATTCAACCGCCTCTGCAATGGGCAGCTGCTCGCTTGCAGCAGAAACAACACCATACAATCCAATGCCCAAACGAACCATTTCGAAGGCAGCATGGGGATGACGATGAATGGCAGCTGAATTGGATGCATGCCGGATGATTGGATGATCAGAAACTGCTTGGATCTCTGAAGCTATTTTCTCAAACAAGGACAACTGATGTGATGTAAAATGATCTTGTGCAGGATCCTCAGATGCAACCAGATGGGTGAAAACGGATTGAACAACAAACCTGCTGGTTTCAAATTCATGTAGATATTGTTTGACCTGATCCGCATCGAGTCCCAAGCGATGCATACCTGTATCAATTTTAAGATGCACCGGGAAGTGTTGAATACCTTCCTTTCTTAAAAAAGCATCCAATTTTCGGGCATGCTCGAGTGAAAATACTTCAGGCTCTAGGTCATACTCAACCAGTGAAGAAAATCCATCAACCTCAGCATTCATGATCATGATCGGAAGATGAATGCCAGCTTTTCTCAATTCAACCCCTTCATCTACATAAGCAACAGCTATATAGTCTACCCCATTTTGCTGGAGCAAGTTGGCAATTTCAAAACTGCCCGCACCATATGAAAACGCTTTCACCATTGCCATGATTTTGGTGGATGGCTTCAAGAGGGATTGGTGAAGTTTAAAGTTCTGTTGGATGATCGATAAGTTTACTTCCAGTCTCGTTTTATGAATTTTTCTTTCGAGTTTCTGACTGATGCGTTCAAATTGAAAATTTCTTGCGCCCTTGATCAGTACAACCTGGTCTTTGAAAAAAACAGGGTGTATGTGTGCAATCAAATCATCGGTTGATTTAAAAACTTCAAGTTGAATTTTTTCTTGTATAAAACAGGGTGCATATGTTTCAAAATGCTGACCTACCGCATAGAGTGTATTGATTTTTTTAGCATGCATGAATGATGCGAGTTCAGCATACACTTTTTCAGGATGGCTGGAGATCCCGGATATATCTGAAAGAATTGCAGATTTTGTTGTACCAGGTTTCTGTTCTGCCAGGAAATCCAATGCACTCATCACGCCTGTTAGATCTGCATTATAGCTATCGTTGATCAAAATACTCTGATGCTGTCCTTCTTTCATTTCGAGTCGCATGGTCAATGATGGGAGATCCTTCATCCTTCCAACTACCGCTTCCTCATCGAGCTGCATAGCAACAAGCAAAGCAAAACAATGCATGGCGTTTTCAATGGCAAGCCTATCTACAAACGGAATTTCAACATTCGATGCTTCCCCCTTATATGCAACTTGCAGGATGGTACTATGAGGAAGATGCTTATACTGTTTCAAAACAATATCTGCAGTTGGATCCATGCCCCAACTGATCAGTTGTTTGCCTGACATTAATTGAGCATGGCCCTCCATGTATTTGCCAATATGCAAATGATCTTTGCAATAAACAAGGATCTGAACATGTTCAAAAAGCTTTAACTTCTCCTCTAATTTTTCTGCATCAGATATGAATCCCTCTGCATGTGCTGTACCCAGATTGGTTATGAGTCCAATGCTAGGCTGAATTACATCATACAGTTTTGACATTTCACCTTTCTTGGAGATGCCAGCTTCAATAATAGCCATCTGGTGACTGGCACGCATCTGCCAAATGCTCAGTGGCACACCCAATTGGGAGTTAAAACTTCTAGGACTTCTTACAATATTTACAGAAGGCTCCAATAAGTGGTACAGCCATTCTTTTACAGTTGTTTTGCCATTGCTTCCTGTAATTGCGATGACAGGATACGTAAATTGTTTTCTGTGATTTGCTGCAATTGATTGCAGAACACCAACCACATCATCTGTCAAAAAAAACGTTGCCTCGGGAAAATGATCGGCATCGGGCTTCTCAGATACAACAAATAACCGTACTCCTTTTTGATACAATTCTTCTATAAACAAATGCCCGTCGTTGGAGGAGGTCTTGATGGCAAAGAAAAGCGTATCAGCTGGAGAAAACAACTTTCGGCTGTCAATCAACAAATACTGAACAATCCGATTCTTGTCAGCACCTACTCTTTTGACACCTTTGATGGCTGCAATATCGTGTGCTGAATAATGTTTCATGAGGCGTTGAAATCTGCCTTTGCCTTTCTTCGATTATGGTACTGAGAATACAAAATGGATGAAACAAGGCATACAACAATCACACCCAAGGATATAAGAATATCAATGTGAATATGAAAATACTCAATAAGCATTTTCACTCCTATGAAGATCAATACCACCGCTATACCCTGTTGCAAGTAATCAAATTTATCCGCAGCGCCTTTCAAGAGAAAGAAAAGTGAACGAAGTCCGAGTATGGCAAAAATATTGGACGAGTAAATTACCATGATATCATCATTGGAAAAAGGAGTTTTAGGATTTTGACGTACCAGTGAAACAACAGTAGGAATTGAATCCAACGCGAAAGCTATATCTACAGAAGCAAGAATGATCACCACTACAGAAAGCGTCGTGAAATAGATCTTGCCATGCAGGTTGACAAAATACCTTCCTTTGGGTTCAATGAGACTCACACGGAAAAATTTATTGATCCATTGATAGATCTTGGTATTGGCAGGATCAAATTCTGCTTCATCTTTTTTAAGAAAAAGTTTGTACCCAGTATAAAGGAGAAAAAATCCAAACACATACAGTATCCAATGAAAGCGATCAATCAACTCAATGCCAATTGCGATAAAAATAATTCTGAAAACGATGGCCAGCAGTATACCAACCAGCAATGCACGTCCAGCATCACCTTCCTCCACCTTGAAAAAAGTAAAAATCAGTATAAAAACAAAAATATTGTCAATGCTGAGCGACCATTCCATCAAATAGGCAGTAAAATATTTGGTTGCCGTGAGAGGTGTTTTTTCAAACCACAAAAAAATTGCAAATGCAACCGACAATCCAACCCAGAAAATAGTCTGAAAAAGAGCCTTTTTGATACTGATATTTGAATTTTTCTTGCTCATCAATCCCAAGTCAAGTACCAGCGCAACAACCAATACAATACCAAAGGTTAGATAGGTGATCTGATCAACACTCATATGAAAAAATTAATACAGCAAAGATAATCAAAGTATCAGGCTTGTTGCGCAACAGATGAGGAATACTTGCGCTTTCTGTTGAAACGAACAACCATCAAGCAGAGCAAGGGTAAAAGGACTGGAACGAGCAGATTGAAACACTTCCAAAATACTTGTTCTGCTCCCAGTTTTTCCTTGTCCAAGAGTCTGAGCTGAAAATTCTTTGCTCTGGAAGAGAGCAATTCTTTTCCGTCAGAAAGATAAAAAAGGATGTTCTTTAAAAATTCTTTATTGCCATATTTGATGCGGGTATAGCGATTGCTGCCCATATCAAGCGGCCCGTCTGTCTCGCTGATTGGATTGGTAAACATATCACCATCCGCGACCACAATCATTTGGGTTGATTCCATGGCAGCATCCACATATTTAACACCTGTATTTACCTCTACTTCAGTTTGCTCTTGAGCTGACATTCTGTTTTTAAAAGCAGAAACAAATTTTCCTTCCAAAAGCAGTGCAATCGGAATATTTTTTTCGCTGAAATTTTTTAAGTCAGCCTCGGATTTCACCGGCTTCCACTCTACCAGGGCTGGGGTTGGAAGCCTTCTGCTATAGACTGAACTGGAAAGTAAAATACTTTTTGAAATACCGTTTGCAGTGACGGTATCGATGGATTGAGGAAAAGCAGTCAGTACCCTGTCTAGATTCCTTGAAATAGGATGATAAGCAGGGTCTGCTACCAGCGGCGCATAAGGCCATGGCAAGAGTTGAATCTGTGGTTGGTTGCCCATGTTGCCTACAATGGAAGGAACCTGGTCCGATTCAAGATCTTGAACAAGATCGCGGTTGATTCTCACACCATACTTAAACAATAGATCATCCAGATTCAAGCCCATATCAAATGCAAGAAATGATCCATTGCTTTTTTGTAAACTGTCCAAACTGGCATACACATTATCGAGTGCCCAAACAATTTTCCCGCCATGCATGAGATACTGATCCAGCTTGAGTTTTTGTTTGTCATTAAAAGGCATGTTGGGTCGATTGACCAAAAGAATATCGAATTGTGACGGTATGTAAGAAACACTGTCGATATGAATCAGTCCGAATCCATATTCTTTTTTCAAAACATTTTCAATCAGGTCATAGACCCTTAAATCCAATATTTCGCCATTACCCCATAAATAACCAACTACAGGCGGTGCTGTTCGCTGCAAAACTTTGATGGCACGGGTAATCTTGTATTCCATTTGTGCCTCCGCATTGATAAGTGCATCCTGTCCCGCGAGATTATTTTGTCCCTCTAAAAAATCAATCCCAACTTGCCCGTTTTCTGAAGAAAGCACAGCCCCAGGAAAAACCAGTGTTTCTTTTCGCTGTGACTGATCTTCTTTTTGGGAAGTGACATTGGTGGGATGAATCCCCATCTGCTGCAATGAATCGTATAAGATGGCCTTGGCACTGTCCGACAATCCCTCACCGGGAATTTCAAAATGAATGGAAAAATTTCCTTTGCTGGCACGGTGATAACGGTTGGCGAGGTATTCGGCAGAAGCAGCAAGACGCCTGAACCCAACTGGAATATCACCATCCAAGTAAACGGTAAGCATCATGGGACTGCTGATTGTTGACACATATTCAATAGACGCCTCAGAAATAGTATATCGTTTATCTGCAGTTAAATCAAAGCCGAACATCAAAAAAGAGGAAAAGAAATTGATGAGAAGAATGAACAGGATTCCTCCAATCCAATGAACGTAATATGGTCTGCGCTTCATCAATCGTTACGCATGTTGAGATGAACGATGGTTTGATAGATAAAAAAACCAGCAACAGTTATAAAATAGATCAGATCACTGATCGCCAGATATCCTTTGCTGATGTTTTCAAAATGATATTTTACACCAACAAGCGATATGTAATACCCAATATTTTGTCCTGCTATGTATACATCAGGAAAAAAAGAAAAGAAATAATAGAACACAAAACAACAGAAGGCTGTAAGCATAAAACTTGTCAGTGCATTGGCAAGTAGACTGCTGATATAAATACCAATAGATGCATACACCAAGACCAACATAAGGAGTCCAATGTAGGAACCGATGATGCCTCCAACATCCAAGCCATTCAATGAGAAATATCGAAGGGTATATACATAAACCAATGTGCCAACCAACGCGATCAAACAAATCAACACCACGGAAAAAAACTTCCCAATTACAAGTGATCTATGTCTGATCGGGAGTGATTGCAACAACTCGAAGGTTCCCATTTTGTATTCATCACTGAAACTCCGCATGGTCGCGGCTGGCACCAAGATCAGCAAGAGCAACGGGGAGAAATCAAAAAATGAATCCAGACTCGCATAGCCTGCATCAAAGAGGTTTTCATCTGGATAAAAAAACAAGAGCATCCCTGAAGCAAGCAGGTATACTGCGATGGTGATAAATCCCATCCAACCTGCAAAAAACTGCACCCATTCTTTCCTGATGATGGCCCACATAATTGATTGCAAGATTACGTGAAGTAGTGAAAAATCCATTCAAAAGAAGTGATAAAACCCCATATTTTTTTAATGGCGGTATTAAATTGCTCATCAAATGAAGGGAATGGTGCTGGTGAGATGGATGATGTGGTGTGCAACGATGCTTGTTTGCACAGGGTTGCTTGCACAAAAGTCTTGGGATGGAGAAGCGGGTGACAGCATTTGGCAAAATCCCAGGAACTGGTTTCCAGATGGAGTCCCGGTTGCTGCAGATCATGTGTCTCTGGACAACAGCAAAAAGTCAGGTTCTTATAAAATACTCATCAACGGACCCGACAGCATTGTCATTCAAACGCTTACGATAAAGCCCAATGATAACAGTCAAATCATTTTGGAGATTACCCCTTCAAGCACGCTGCCAATAGCCTTGTATATCAACTCACCGCAAAGAAATATTGTATTGGAGAAAAATGCAACACTGATCAATCAAACAGGTGCATCGAGCGGAAATATTTTCTCTCTCAATGGTAAAGTATACATAAAAAATGGGGCAAGATATATTCATAGAACCATCCGGGGGAATGCCTACCTGGTATCCAGACTGGAAATAGACTCCGCCAGCAGCAAGGGTGTGATGGAGTTTGATGTGCCAGGAAACAGCGGATATACACTCTCATTATCAGGCAGGAGATTGGGAACCCTTGAGTTGAATGCAAATGAATCGTTGAAAAAATCATACAGTGGAAGCGGCTCCAATCCACTGATGATAGAGGGTAATCTGATCGTTGGGAAAAATGTTTCATTTACCTCATCGCTGGTAAAAAATATCGAAGTCAAAGGAAACTTAAACATAGAAGGTCAGTGCTCGTTGAATCCGGCTTCTCCAGACAGTACAGGAAGATCACTTCTGTTGAATGGCCAGGAAAGCAAGATTATGGTGAATGGGAAACTGCTGACAGGAAATTATTTCAATCAATTTGTCATTGGATCGAAAAAAAACATCCTTCTATCAAATTTGTACATCGAAAAGGGATGGATCATCCAAAACAGTCCAACTATTCTGATGATGGATACATTTCACATGAAATCATCCAATGGAATTCGCATCCATAATGGCGCTTCAGTCGCAACAGCCCATCCAGAAGGAATTTCAAAAGATACGACGAAAGGTGGATTGCGATCTTCGGGACTGATTATGGGTGACTCGCTGCGGATCCTTTTCAACGGGAATACCCATCAGGAAACCGGATCTGGTATTCCTAATTCAATTGGATCGTTGATGGTCAATAAAAAAGGAACATTGTTGTTTACGAGTCCCATTGAAATAAAAGACTCGATATATCTACAAAATGGCATTTGCATAACAGATTCAATCCGTTTGCCGGTATTCAAAGGCAAAACAGCAATTGGAAATGACAGTGCATATATCGATGGGCCCATCGAATACATTGGAAGTGAAAATGTGCAAATCACCATACCAATTGGAAAGAAAAACAGATATGCCCCCATCATCCTTGATATATATAAGAATGAGAAGATCAGGGCCGAATATGTTGATTCCAGTTATCAAACAGGTGAAATGCAAATGGAATTTCCGGTTAAAAGAATCAATGGGTTAGAGTATTGGAAATTGAGTTGTATGAATATTGACTCTATGCATGCTGTCAGAAAACTGATCTTTTTTACCAACCCAACAACTTCACTCAACAATACATATATGGTAAGACTGAATGAAAAGAGGAAATGGGAAATGCTCCCTCTGATCAGCAACAATCCCATTCCATATTCAATTGAGACAAGAAGCGATTTAAAATCATCTGCGTATACAACAGGATGGATCCAACAGGTTGCATTGTCCAATCAACGATTTCATCTGTTGAGCATGAAAAGAAATGGAAGGTTTGAATTGACATGGAAGTATGACAGCAATGAAAATGTGCTCCAGTACATCATTGAAGCTTCAGCCGATGGCAATACATTTCAGTCAATGGATTCTTTGAAAGCAATTTCAGCAGGTTCACATAGCTATACCTATGAGGTAAAAAAGAGCAGTGTCAACAAATTATTTTTCAGGATCAGTGCAATTCACAGAAACAATGAAATGCGTATTTCTAATATCATTTTGATCCAATTTGATACCCTGATAGAATCCCTCTACCCAAATCCCTGCCAAAACCAATTGATCTTGGAAACAGCGGCGGACGTTCAATCAGCCATTTGGGCCATCACATACGACGGAAAAAAAATTCAACTCACTCATACCATAGTTGGAAAAACTATCAGAATGGATGTTTCCTCGCTTCAGCCGGGCATATACTATTTGCAATGGATGGCAAAAGGCATGCCCATCAGCATACGCTTTCTCAAGATTTAAACAGAGAAACTTTCACCGCAGGCACAAGTACGGTTGGCATTGGGATTGATGAAATGAAAACCCTTTCCGCTCAATCCATCTGAAAAATCGAGTGTGGTATTGAAGAGGTACAAAATACTTTTTCTATCAGTAACCAGTTTCACGCCCTTGTCCTCAAAAACCTGATCACCTTGTTTGGCTTCATTGTCAAAATCCATTTTGTAAGTGAGTCCGGAACAGCCGCCACTCACTACACTGACCCTCACAAAATAATCATCTCCCCTGCCCTCTTCTGAAAGCAGTTTTGAAACCCGCTCTTTTGCTTTGTCACTGATAAAGATCCCAGTCATCATACTGGATTCAACCATACAATGGAATTTATCATGCAAATTTAGCACATACTTGTTTAAGAAATGAATAGTACTTTTATTAAACAATGCATAAAATTGATCACATAGCCATTGCAGTGAAGTCGCTCACAACAAGCATTCCCCTCTTCGAGAAAATACTTGGAAATCCCTGTTATAAAATTGAAGAGGTTGAATCAGAAAAGGTAAAAACTGCTTTTTTTCAAACAGGTGAAAGCAAGGTTGAATTGTTGGAAGGAATGGATCCTGAAGGGGTGATTGCCAAATTTATTGCCAAAAAAGGAGAAGGTTTGCACCATGTAGCTTTTGGTGTGCAGGACATCCTTGGAAAAGTGGCAGAGTTGAAAAGCGCGGGATTTGAATTCATCAGCGAAATCCCCAAAAAAGGTGCAGATAATAAACTGATTGTATTTCTTCACCCCAAGAGCACCAATGGAGTGTTGGTAGAATTGTGCCAGGATATTGCGTAAGCAGAAAATTCAAAGGTTCAATTTTTCCACTGCATTTTGTGCTGCAATTTGTCCAGCATCTTTTTTATTGAAAGCCTTTCCCTCTGCCAGTACTTCGCCGTCGACGATGGCACCTACTGTAAAAAGCCGTCTTCCATTTTCCATTTTTTCATCAATGGTTTCAAATTCAAGCAACTTGCCAGATTTATTGGCCCAGCTGAACAATTTGTTCTTTTGGTTGATTTCGACTTGCTCCAAATCCTCTGCAAACAAATGGGGAATGATGATTTTTTTGAATACCCATCGCTTGGTTGCATTATATCCTTTATCTATATAAATCGCACCCACCAATGCTTCCAGGGCGTTTCCAAAAATTTGACTTGATTTAAGAGAAGCATCTTGCTTGTTGTAGGAGGTGATTTTTTTGAGTCCCATTCTGATCGCAATATCATTCAGCATTTGCCGATTGACCATCTTGCTTCTCATTTCAGTGAGGAATCCCTCTCCTTTGTATGGATATTTCATGTAGAGATAATCGGCAATGATGCCACCCAATATGGCATCTCCCAAATACTCGAGACGTTCATTGTTATCAGTGGTTCTTTCTTTGATAGATCGGTGTGAGAGGGCTGCAATGTAAAGACTGATTTTACCTGGTCTGAATCCAAGCAAATAAGCCAGGTGTCTTAAAAATTCTTTTCGGTTGCTGTTGCTGAAAATATAATAGAGTCTGTAAAGCACCCAACGAATGTTTTTTCTTTAAACTGTTGCCTGTAAAGCAATTCTCCTAAAGGTACTTCTTTATGATGATTGATGCATTGTGTCCGCCAAATCCAAATGTATTGTTGAGCGCGGCCCTGACAGTTTTTTTCTGAGGCTTCCAGAAAGTCAGGTTCAGTTGAGGATCCAGCTGATCATCGTCCGTGAAATGATTGATGGTTGGGGGCACGCAGTCATGCACCACTGCATTGATACAAGCAATGGTTTCTATTGCTCCTGCTGCACCGAGCAGGTGACCTGTCATTGATTTGGTTGAACTGATGTTCAACTTGTATGCATGGTCACCAAATACATGTAGAATGGCTTTTGTTTCAGCGATATCACCCAAAGGAGTTGAAGTGCCGTGTACGTTGATGTAGTCAATATCGGTAGGTTGCATACCAGCTTCCTCTAGTGCTACCCTCATTACATTCAGTGCGCCCAATCCTTCCGGATGTGGAGCCGTAATATGATAGGCATCTGCAGTTGCACCTCCGCCAACTATTTCTGCATAAATTTTCGCTCCTCGTTTTTGGGCGTGTTCAAGTTCTTCCAAGACGACGGCCCCACTTCCCTCTCCCATTACAAATCCGTCTCTGTCCTTGTCAAATGGTCTTGAAGCAGTTTTGGGATCATCGTTGCGTTCACTGAGTGCTTTCATGGCGTTGAAACCCGCAACTCCGGCATCACATACAACGGCTTCACTTCCTCCAGCAACGATGGCATCTGCCTTTCCGAGTCTGATGTAGTTGAAAGCTTCAAGAATGCCATGTGTTGAAGAAGCGCATGCGCTAACAACAGCAAAGTTTGGACCGCGAAATCCGTGTCGCATTGAAATATGGCCGGCCGCGATATCAAGAATCATTTTGGGAATGAAGAATGGATTGAACCGAGGAGTACCATCACCTTTTGCGTAGGCCATGACTTCTTCCTGGAAAGTCAGCAATCCGCCGATACCACTGGAAAAAATAACGCCGACGCGATCTGGATTGACGTTTTCCTTGCTGATCCCTGCGTCCTTGATTGCTTCATCACTTGAAACGAGTGCAAGTTGTGTAAAACGATCCACCTTGCGCGCCTCTTTTTTGTCCAGGTACTCGACTGGATCGAATCCCTTCACTTCGCAAGCGAACTGTGTTTTGAATTTGGATGCATCGAAGAGTGTAATCTTATCTGCACCTGAGATGCCATTCAACAAACCCTCCCAATACGCTTTCGCGGTATTGCCAATAGGGGTGATGGCACCCATTCCGGTGACTACAACTCGTTTAAGTTCCATATGAAATAGCAAGAAGGGAGTGTCCCTCTTTACTTAGAATGCTCCTCCAGATAAGTAATGGCCTGACCAACTGTTGTGATGGTTTCAGCCTGCTCATCAGGGATTGAAATATTGAATTCTTTTTCAAATTCCATGATCAATTCAACTGTATCCAATGAATCAGCTCCGAGGTCATTGGTAAAAGATGCTGCAGCAGTCACCTCATTTTCATCAACTCCTAATTTGTCAACAATAATTTTCTTTACCCTTGTTGCAATGTCTGACATGGTTTTGTTTTTTGGTTTGTGGTTGCAAAAATAATCTTTTTGAGATAAAAAGATGATTTGTTGAAGTTTTGTGAAAAAGTATTCACGAAATTAAAACAGCATAACTAATTGATTATTAATCATAAATGTATTCTGCTTTATTACTATTTGATTTAATTGCTAAAAAAGATTTAAAACAAATTGAAATGAGTGATTCCAGCGATTATTATTTTAATTTGTAAGATGCCAATCAAGATAATCGATCACGGTTCTGCTCAATACCAGCAGATGATTGATCTGAGGATGGAGATCCTCAGAAAACCCCTTGGTTTACATTTTGCTGCAGATGAGCTGGAGAAAGAAAAAGATGATATCCTGATCGGTGCATTTGAGGACGATGATATGGTGGCTTGTTGCATCCTGACAAAAGATTCACCTGAACTGTGCAAGCTTCGACAAATGGCGGTTCACCAAAAAATGCAAAGAAACGGCATTGGTCATGCCATCATGCAGTTCGCAGAAAATGTTGCAAGAGATGCAGGGTTCAAAACCATGACCATGCATGCTCGGAAGACAGCCGAACTTTTTTACGAGAAATTGGGGTATGCTCCCTACGGAGATGAATTCATAGAAGTTACCATCCCGCACATCGAAATGAGAAAAAAACTGATCTAAGTTTTTCTGATATGCTCTCTGAAAATTGCTCTTGCCTTGTCTAGATCTTCCTGCGATAAAAAAGCATCCTTTGGAATCAAAAAGAAACTCTTGGCATCAAAATAAAGATGAAAAAATCCAGGTGTTTCATAGTATCTGTTGAATTCACGCCAGGCCCAAGATCTTTTGCTACCTGATGTTTCAATAAAAAAATGTTGTTCTTCAATCTGAACCTCAAAGCGGTCCTGGAATGTTTTGCTTTTTCTATAAATCAAAGATGGGAGCCATATCCAAAATGATACCATCATAGAAATCCACAGCACTGAACTCATCAAAAAAGGCAGGGGTGAAATGAGTTTCATAGAAAACATCACTGCAGCGAACAATGCAAAGACATTTACCAGGATGATCATGATTTTGATCTCCCTCATAGAAATGAAATGGTACCGCAGAGCCTGCAGTACCTTTCCTTTTTGATAGCTAATGGTAAGTTTCACAGTTACGTATTAACTACACCCCATGCTGTTTCCGCAGTTCAAACATTTATAACAGGTGCCGCTTCTCACTGTGATATGTCCGCATGTATTACATGCAGGAGCATCGCTTTGCATGCTCTTCATAAATTCTTGTGTGCTGTTCTCTGACTTGACTGCAACGGGTGCTTTTTGCGCCTTTGGTGCAGGTACAGCAGAAGAAGCGATCACTCTCACATCTGATAGTTCAGGCTTGCTTTCTGCAGCAGGTTCATCCCAATCATCAGTTCCTGTATTCATGACTTCAGGTCTGTCCAACACATGGACCAAATCAGTTCTGTCGAGGTATTCATACGCCAGGCAACGGAATACAAAGTCAACAATGGAAGTAGTTGATTTGATGTTTGGATGATCTACCATTCCCGCTGGTTCAAACTTGGTGAACACAAACTTTTCAACAAACTCTTCCAATGGAACACCATATTGCAAACCAACAGATACTGCTATTGCAAAGCAGTTCATGAGACTGCGCAAGGTAGATCCCTCTTTTGCAAGATCAATGAAGATTTCACCGAGGGTGTTATCACTGTATTCACCTGTACGCAAGAAGATGGTTTGTCCGTTGATTCTTGCCTTTTGTGTAAATCCTCTTCTCTTGGTAGGCAGTGATTTTCTTTCTACGATTCTTGAAAGCTGACGCTTCAATTTTGTATCAGGTGAAGCTTGCATTCTCTTCTGCAATTCATCCAACAGCTCATCTACTGTAAGTTTTCCAACATCGATGAATTGGCTATCGGTTGAGACCTCACTTGCATCTTCATCGGCTTTGCTGTCGCTCTTGTTGCTGAGCGGCTGGCTGAGCTTGGATCCGTCACGGTACAATGCACATGCTTTCAATCCAAGTTCCCAGCTCAAATGATAACAATCGGCAATTTCGCTGATGATTGCTTCATTTGGAAGATTAATGGTTTTAGAAATCGCTCCACTGATGAAAGGCTGTGTTGCTGCCATCATGCGGATATGTCCATGTGGATGAATATAACGCTCTCCTTTCTTACCGCATTTGTTCGCGCAGTCAAATACTGGATAGTGCTCTTCTTTCAAATGTGGTGCGCCTTCGATGGTCATGGTTCCACATACATAATCATTCGCTGCGTCGATCTCTGCACCTGTAAATCCTAATGCCTTGAGCAAACTCCAATCAAAGTTGAAATACTGTTCTGGTTTGAATCCCAAGCGCTGCAAACATTCTTCGCCCAGTGTATATACATTGAATACGAAACCAACTTCAAATGCGGACATGACTGCATCATCCAATTTCTTGATTTCATCTGCGATGAACCCTTTCTCACTCAATGTTTGGTGATTGATAAACGGTGCACCCGCAAAACTTGCAGCACCTACCGCATATTTAATAACTGCATCTTGTTCTGCTTCTGTATATTTCAAATTGGCCAATGCCTGTGGAACAGACTGATTGATGATTTTGAAATATCCTCCACCAGAAAGTTTCTTGAATTTCACCAATGCAAAATCTGGTTCAACACCTGTTGTATCACAATCCATCACCAATCCAATGGTACCTGTTGGCGCAATGACCGTTGTTTGCGCGTTTCTGTATCCATATTTTTCTCCATACTCAACTGCATCATCCCATGCCTTGCATGCTGCGTTCAGCAGATAATCAGGACAATCTTTTGCCTTGATGCCTTGTGGCTTGATGCTCAATCCTACATATGCCTGTTCAGCATCGTATGCGGCTGCGCGGTGATTTCTCATGACACGCATCATGTCTTCACGGTTTTCCTCATAACGTGGGAAGGCGCCTAGTATACCGGCAATCTCAGCAGATGTTTTGTATGAAATACCAGTCATGATCGCAGTAATGGCACCGGCAATTCCTCTTGCCTCATCACTGTCGTATGGAATACCACTAACCATCAACATACTTCCCAGGTTTGCATATCCCAATCCGAGTGTACGGTAATCATAGCTCAACTGAGCAACTTCCTTGCTTGGGAATTGCGCCATCAATACTGATACTTCCAATACAGTTGTCCAGAGCCTAACTGTATATTCAAATCCTTTTACATCAAAGCTGTTATCACTTTCGTTGAAGAATTTTCTGAGGTTGGCAGAAGCAAGGTTACATGCGGTATTGTCTAAGAACATGTACTCACTGCATGGATTGGATGCTCTGATGCGGCCTCCCTTCGGACAAGTATGCCATTCGTTGATGGTTGTATCATATTGCGTTCCAGGGTCAGCACAACGCCATGCAGCGTAAGAAATTTTATCCCACAATGCCTTGGCAGAAACCTTCTTCATTACTTTTCCATCCATTCTTCCGGTGAGTTCCCAGTCTTCACCCTTTGCCAATTTTTCAAAGAACTCGTTTGGAATACGAACAGAGTTGTTGGAGTTTTGTCCACTGACAGTGCGGTATGCTTCTCCTTCGTAATCGCTCGAATATCCTGCAGCAATCAATGCAGCCACTTTCTTTTCCTCTTCCACTTTCCAATCGATGAAGGTTTCGATTTCAGGATGATCCAAATCCAAACATACCATCTTGGCAGCGCGACGGGTAGTACCGCCACTCTTGATGGCACCCGCTGCACGGTCACCTATTTTCAAAAAGCTCATCAAGCCAGATGATGTGCCACCGCCACTCAATTTCTCTCCTTCACCACGGAGATTGGAAAAGTTAGTTCCAACACCTGAACCGTACTTGAAAATTCTTGCTTCACGCACCCACAGGTCCATGATGCCACCCTCATTCACCAAATCATCATCCACACTCAAAATAAAACATGCGTGAGGTTGCGGACGCTCGTATGCTGAAGTTGATTTTTTTAATTGCCCATCGTTTTGATCTACATAATAATGCCCCTGTGGTTTTCCTTTGATGCCATAGCTCTCATGCAATCCAGTATTGAACCATTGTGGTGAATTGGGAACACAGGCTTGGTTCAAAATACAATAGACCAGCTCTTCATAAAAAACCTGTGCGTCTTCAGTTGAAGCAAAATACCCATAACGCTCACCCCATACCCTCCAGCAATTGGCCATGCGGTGTGCTACCTGCTTTGCAGAAGTTTCTCTACCCAATGTGCCATCTGTTTGAGGAACACCTGCTTTGCGAAAATATTTTTGCGCAAGAATGTCCGTTGCAATTTGGCTCCACTGTTTCGGAACTTCCACATTGGTCATTTCAAAAACAACTTCACCACTTGGATTTCTGATTACAGATGTTCTGTAATCATATTCAAACATTTCAAATACGTTGATTGTGTCGCTGGTGAATTGTCTCTCAAAGGCCAGTCCTGGATTCTTAGTTTTGGTTTTGTTGGGCATATTGATGGGTATGTAGTTTTTTTAAAAATGATTGGTTTGGTGAGTTTACGAAAATATCCCTGCTGCTTCTCTTTTCAAACGGCTAAATATCAACACCCTGTTGATAACTGCAACAATCCGCAAGGGGATTGAATTTCCTATTTTTTTCACTTTTTTGGTAAAAAATTTTTTGGTCAAATAAGGAAAAATAAATAGTTAGGAAAATGATGGACAAAACCCTGGCAAGATAACCTGAGTGATTTAATTCTAAGATTCCCAAATTAATTGATGTTTCAAGAAAACTTTTTCGCACATTTGCAATAGAAGTACCAACTGTATGCCAAGGCTGACCTATGATAGAATGATTGATCTGAAACAAAAAAACAAGAAGGCTTTCACAGTTCTTGTTGACCCAGATAAAACATCTTTGAAAAAAGCGGATGAACTCATCGCGCTTTGCACCAAAGCAAATGTTGATTTCATATTTGTCGGTGGAAGTCTGGTTGTAAGTGATCACCTGGAAGATCTGGTGCAACACATTAAATCCTCCTGCGACATTCCAGTCTTACTTTTCCCTGGCAGTCCTTCTCAAATTACTCCCTACGCAGATGCACTTTTGTACCTCTCTCTGATTTCAGGAAGAAATCCAGAACTGCTGATTGGCCAACACGTCATTTCTGCACCAGCTGTCAGAAAAAGCGGACTCGAAGTGATCCCAACTGGATACATGTTGATCGACGGAGGTGCTCCAACAACGGTCTCATACATCAGCAATGCCAGTCCCATTCCCAGCGATAAAAATGAGATTGCCCTTTGTACTGCTCTTGCAGGAGAGATGCTGGGACTCAAACTGCTTTACATGGATGCAGGCAGTGGTGCAAAATACGCGATCAAGGAATCCATGATACAAACTGTATCCTCCCAAGTCCAGATCCCACTAATTGTTGGTGGAGGAATCACAGATCCTGAAAAAGCATATAAAAACTGCAAGGCTGGTGCAGACATCATTGTGGTGGGAAATGCCATCGAAAAAGATGCGCACCTTATCCAGGAAATGGCAGCTGCCGTTCATTCCAGCTCAGCACTTGCAAATCCACGCTGACTGCTGAAACTATTCCAACCAGATTGAAAGGATTCTCAGGAAAAATCTGTTAATTTGTATCGAACAATTTTTCGCAAATAATCAGACAAGAAAAATGAAAAAAAACCTAACCCCTTCAACAATAGCAGAAACGGCTCATGCCGCTTCCACGCGTTGGGTTTTTACTGTGCCATGCGCTACAGTTTTTTTACGCCGACCGATTCCATTTTTGGTACGACGTTGATATTCACTACCCTCAGCACCGATTGATTCGATATGCTGGTTCCAAGATCAAGAAAATCTGGAGCCTGGATTCGTTCATTTCAATTTATCATTTCAAAATGGAACTACCGTCATTCAACATATACATCGCCAGTGAAGCAGATTTCAAATTTGCAGATACCATCTGTAAAGAGATGGAAGAATCAGCAAAGGCCCGCGGCACGGGCATAGCCAAGAGGAGCCCAGATTATGTACAGAAGAAAATGAGCGAGGGCAAGGCTGTGATTGCAACAACCAAAGAAGGAATATGGGCTGGCTTCTGTTATATCGAAACATGGAGTCACGGAGAATATGTTGCCAATTCTGGATTGATTGTACATCCTGATTTCAGAAAAGGGGGACTCGCAAAATTGATCAAAAAGAAAATTTTTGAGCTGAGCAGAAAAACGTATCCCGATGCAAAAATATTTGGACTCACCACAGGACTCGCAGTGATGAAAATCAATTCAGAACTGGGTTACGAGCCTGTAACATACTCAGAGCTTTCGCAAGATGAAGATTTTTGGGCTGGATGCAAAAGCTGCGTGAATTATGAAATACTTATGAGCAAGGAAAGAAAAAACTGCATGTGCACTGCCATGTTGTACGACCCAAAAGATCATTACAGTCCAGAAGAGACCAGCCAATATTTTGAAGAGAACAAAAAAGGGTTTGAAAGACTTTTCAGTTTCAAGCAATTGAATTTTCTGAAAGCATTCTCCAAAAAAGAGAACAACAACAAATCAATCATTGGAATATTTTTTTCGCTCTTGAATTTTTAAAAAAGAAATTATGTCAAAGAAAATTGTACTTGGATTCAGTGGTGGATTGGACACGACATTCTGCGTTAAATATTTATCCGAAGAGAAAGGATATGAAGTACACAGCATCATTGTAAACACAGGTGGATTCAGCGAGGATGAACTCAAGAAAATAGAATCACATGCTCATCAACTGGGCGTGGCCTCCCATACAACTGTCAATGCCGTTCAATCCTATTACGACCGCATCATCAAATATTTGATTTTTGGAAATGTATTGAAAAACAACACGTACCCACTCAGTGTAAGTGCTGAAAGATTGAGTCAGGCTATTCACATAGCAGAGCATGTTCAACAATTGGGTGCAACTGCAGTAGCACATGGCAGCACAGGTGCTGGAAATGATCAAGTGAGATTTGACATGGTTTTTCATATCATGATTCCAGGTGTTGAGATCATCACCCCCATTCGCGATCTCAAACTGAGTCGTGAGGAGGAAATAAAATATCTCCAATCAAAAGGAGTAGACATGAATGCAGAAAAGGCCATGTACTCTATCAACAAAGGACTCTGGGGAACCAGTGTAGGAGGGAAAGAAACGCTTTCATCCAAAGGAATGTTACCGGAATCTGCCTGGCCAACCCAGGTCACGAAACACGATGCGGAAGAGGTTGTGTTGACTTTTGAAAAAGGGGAATTGCTGGCAGTCAACGATAAGAAATTTGAGCATCCTTCCGCTGCCATTCAATACATGCAGTCCATTGCGGGTCCATTTGGCATCGGAAGAGATATTCATGTTGGAGACACCATCATTGGAATCAAAGGCAGAGTAGGATTTGAAGCTGCTGCTCCGATGGTAATATTAAAATCGCATCATGCTCTGGAAAAACATGTGCTTACCAAATGGCAGTTGCAATGGAAAGACACCCTCGCCCAATTCTATGGCAACTGGTTGCACGAAGGACAAATACTTGATCCTGTCATGCGCGATATAGAATCATTTCTTGAACATTCACAACAAAATGTTTCCGGAAAAGTATTTGTACAACTCATGCCTTACCGTTTCCATATCACAGGCATTGAATCCGCGTTTGATCTGATGAACAGCAAATTTGGAAAATATGGCGAGATGAACGCAGGGTTTACAGGAGATGACGTGAGGGGTTTCAGTAAAATATTCGGCAACCAAACCATTATTTGGAATGCCGTTCAACAAGAAAATAAAAAGTAGGCATCATGAAAGCAACCATCAGGACAGGCATCATCGGCGGAGCTGGATATACAGGCGGTGAACTGATCCGTCTGTTGCTGGAACATCCTTTTGCCGAAATTTCATTCGTTCACAGCAAAAGCAATGCTGGAAATAAAATTCATCAGGTTCATGAAGACCTGATCGGTTCTACCGAATTGTGCTTCACCGATCAATTGAGCCAGGAAATCGACGTACTGTTTCTTTGTCTTGGACATGGCGAATCGATCAAATTTCTCCAAGAGAATGCCATCAACCCAAAAACAAAAATCATTGATCTTGCAAACGATTTCAGACTAAAAGAAAATGCACAACAGGGATCGAGAACATTTGTATATGGACTCCCAGAATTAAACATTGAAAAGATTCAGTCAGCCGACAACATCGCGAATCCAGGTTGCTTTGCCACTGCCATACAACTGGGACTCTTGCCTTTGGCAGAAAAAGGATTGCTGAATGAGGTGTACACTACTGGCATCACCGGATCTACCGGAGCAGGACAGTCACTATCCTCTACCAGTCACTTTTCTTGGAGAGCCAATAACATTCAGGCATACAAAACACTTTCTCATCAACACTTGGGTGAAATTCACCAATCGCTTCAACAACTAAAAGCATCGAACGCATCGGTAAACTTTGTGCCATGGCGAGGAGATTTTACAAGAGGCATCTTTGTTTCTTCAACAATGGATTGTAAAATGAGTTTAGAAGAAGCGAATGCAATATTTGAGGCATACTATCAATTGCATCCGTTCACCATTGTTGCAAACAATCAAATTTCCATGAAACAGGTTGTGAACACAAACAAAGCAGTTGTATATATTGAAAAGCAAGGAAATAAACTTGTAGTGCACAGCGCAATCGATAACCTGCTAAAAGGTGCAAGCGGACAAGCAGTTCAAAACATGAATATTCTGTTTGGTTTGGATCAAACCTCAGGCTTACAACTCAAATCAAGTGCATTTTAAAAGATTACAATGAAGCTATTCGACGTATATCCCATCAATGACATCAACATCACACATGCAAAAGGCTCCAAGGTATGGGATGAAAATCAAAACGAATATTTGGATATGTATGGCGGACATGCTGTCATCAGCATTGGCCACACCCATCCTCATTGGGTGCACAACATTGAGAGCCAATTAAAAAAAATTGCCTTCTATTCCAACTCCATTAAAATTCCAATACAAGAGGAGCTTGCACATAAACTGGGAGCGGTCACCGGCAAAAAAAATTATCAACTGTTTTTATGCAATTCAGGAGCAGAAGCCAATGAGAATGCACTCAAATTGGCATCCTTTCATACCGGCAGAAAAAAAATCATCGCATTCAGCAAAGCTTTTCATGGAAGAACTTCGTTGGCAGTGGCAGCAACCGACAATCCCTCGATCATTGCGCCTGTCAACCAAACCGATAACATTGTATTTCTTCCATTCAATGATGCAGACGCACTTGAATTGTATTTCAAAAACCATGGGAATGAAATCGCAGCAGTAATTGTGGAAGGCATTCAGGGAGTAGGCGGAATCAATGTGGCAGAAAACAGCTTCTTATTAACCATTAGAAAAAACTGTGATCAATACGGCGCAGTGTACGTAGCAGACAGTGTACAATGCGGTTATGGCAGATCGGGAAAATTTTTCAGTCACGATTTTGCAGGAGTGGAAGCTGATATCTACTCAATGGCAAAGGGAATGGGAAATGGATTCCCCATCGGAGGCATCATCATCTCTCCAAAACTGAAAGCAAAGCATGGAATGCTGGGCACAACGTTTGGAGGCAATCACCTCGCATGTGCAGCAGCACTTGCAGTGTTGGAAGTTATTGAAAAGGAACACTTAATGCAAAACGCAACGAAAGTGGGTGAATTTCTAGCTGCCTCATTGAAATCCATTGAAGCAATAAGCGCAGTAAGAGGAAGAGGACTTATGATTGGCTTTGACGTTCCAGAAAAGCTGAAAAACCTTAAAAAAGATTTGCTCTTCAAATACAAGATCTTTACAGGAGAAGCAAAACCGAATGTAATGAGGTTGCTGCCCTCACTGGCCATCACCATGGAAGAAGCAGCCTTATTTATACAACAATTGAAACATGCCATTGAACACTACCAAGACTGATCCATCATGAAACAATTCCTCTCCGCTCAAGATGTTCAAGATATTCCATCGCTTATCCAAACCGCATTGGAGTTCAAAGCCAATCCCTGGAAAGACGAACGCTTGGGTCAACACAAGAGACTGGGTTGCCTCTTCATGAATCCCAGCATGCGTACCCGATTGAGTACACAGGTCGCAGCTCAACAGTTGGGAATGGAAACAGTCATTTTCAATATTGGAAATGAGGGATGGGCATTGGAATTTGAAGATGGAGCCATTATGAATGGAACAACCGTTGAGCATGTTAAGGATGCTGCACCGATATTGGGACATTATTTTGATATACTGGCTGTAAGGACCTTCCCCGGATTGAAGGACCGCCACGCAGATTACAGCGAGCACATCATACAGCAATTTGTAAAGTACGCAGGCGTTCCTGTCATCAGCCTCGAAAGTGCAACCTTGCATCCATTGCAAAGTCTTGCAGATTTGATAACCATCCATGAATCCATGGCTCAACAATCAAAAGCTCGTAAACCCAAAATTGTATTGTCATGGGCTCCACATGTAAAACCGCTACCTCAGTGCGTAGCGAACAGTTTTGCACAATGGGTGAATGCATGGGGAGCAGCAGACTTTGTCATTACACATCCCAAGGGCTACGAACTGGATCCTTCATTTACCAATGGAGCAACCATCACACATGATCAGGATGCTGCCATCAAAGACGCAGATTTCTTGTATGTAAAAAATTGGAGTGCCTATCAGGAATATGGTACGATGCCTGCCTATGGAGGTGAATGGATGCTGAACAACAAAAAAATCGAACAATCCAATCAAGGAAAAATAATGCATTGTCTTCCAGTCAGGAGAAATGTTGAACTTTCAGATGAAATTTTGGACAGTGCAAACAGTCTTGTTATTCAACAAGCCGCCAACAGGGTTTGGGCAGCCCAGGCAGTGATTGCTTCCATGCTCAAGGCAGCAAATACATAAATCATGGAACCACTTTATATAGTCAAGGTTGGCGGCAACATCATTGATGATGCTGAAAAAATAAACAGCTTCCTTGCTGCATTCTCAAGCGTGCAAGCAAAAAAAATACTTGTACACGGTGGCGGAAAATTGGCAACCAAACTCGCAACATCACTTTCTATTCCCCAGCAATTGGTGGATGGACGAAGAATCACCGATGCTGAAACCCTTAAGATTGTGACCATGGTGTATGCGGGATGGATCAACAAGAACATCGTTGCCAAACTAAATGCCATGGGATGCATATCCATGGGGATTTCTGGAGCAGATGCGCAAACCATCCTTGCACACAAAAGAAAACATAACAGCATTGACTATGGATTCGTGGGAGATATTGATCAAGTCAATACACAAGCATTGATGGCATTGCTGTCGCAAAATATCAATATTGTCGTGGCACCTATCACACAGGATGCAAGTGGACAATTATTGAACACCAATGCAGATACCGTTGCACAGGAAATCGCAAAAGCAATGTCGAGTCATTTTTCAACTTCACTCATCTATTCATTTGAAAAGAAAGGTGTCATGAGAGATGTAAGCGACGAAAACTCTGTGATGCAGGAGATGAATGCAGCACTGTTCAAGCGCATGAAAGAAGATCAATCAATTTTTGCTGGTATGATTCCAAAATTGGACAACGCCTTTGCAGCCATCGCAGCCGGTGTATCCAAAGTCATCATTGGAGATGCCATGGAACTGCCTGATCTGATCAAAGGAAAAAGCGGCACAACCATCAGTTAATTATTTATCATGTCTGTTCAACACCATATCAAACAAGACGCAATAGCATTGCTTAAAAAAATGATTGCAATCCCCTCTTTCAGCAAAGAAGAGAAAGAAGTTGCAGACCTGATTGAGCATGCATTGCAACAATGCGACATTGCCACCCACAGACTCATGCACAATGTTTATGCACTGAATAAACATTTTGATCCTTCCAAGCCCACGATCCTACTGAACTCTCATCACGATACTGTAAGACCTGCAAAGGGATATACAACCGATCCTTTTACAGCAGTTGAAAAAGATGGAAAAATCATCGGACTCGGCAGCAACGATGCAGGTGGGGCATTGGTATCACTGATTGCTGCATTCATTCATTTTTATCCATCCACAACACTGCCCTTTAATTTGATCATCGCTGCAACAGCGGAAGAAGAAATATCCGGCAAGCAGGGTGTTGAGCTGTTGCTAAATGATGAAATATTCAAATCAAGTTTGAAAGGAAGTCAAATTATAGGCGCGCTTGTTGGAGAACCAACCAATATGCAAATGGCAGTTGCAGAAAGAGGTTTATTGGTATTGGATGGATTGGCGACAGGGAAAGCCGGACACGCAGCGCGTGAAGAAGGAATCAATGCCATTGGAATTGCCATGGATGATATTCAGGCCATCCACCAAGATCAGTTTGAAAAAATATCGGAACTAACTGGTAAAACAACTGCGAAGGTAACCGTCATTGAAACAGACAACAAGGCGCACAATGTGATTCCAGTCCAATGCAGATTTGTCGTAGATGTGCGTGTAAATGAACTCTATTCATTTGATGAGGTGCTGCAAAAGCTGCAATCCATTGTTTCGAGTCAGCTTACACCGAGAAGTTTCAGATTGAGATCTACCATGATTGCATTGGACCATCCCATTGTGCTGGCAGGAAAGCAACTGGGATTGGGCCATTACGGATCTCCTACAACAAGTGACAAGGCTTTGATGCATTTCCCTGCGCTGAAAATCGGTCCGGGTGATTCTGCAAGAAGTCACACTGCAGATGAGTATATTTATATCAAAGAAATTGAACAGGGCATTGAACTGCTCGTCAATCTGATCTTAGAAACAGCCACTCATTTCAATACCGCGTAATCAATCTGTATGAAACTCTGGAAAAAAGACAATACATCGACTTCATCCCTGATAGAAAGTTTTACAGTTGGCAGCGACAGGGACTTTGATCTCTTGCTCGCAAGGTTTGATGCAGAGGGCTCGATCGCACACGTAACCATGCTGGGTGAACAGGGACTCATGAAACAGGATGATGCAAATAAAGCAATCAGTGGACTCCAAAAGATCCGCGAAAAAATATTGCGTGGAGATTTCAGGATTTCAGACAATATGGAGGATGTTCACTCTCAAATTGAATGGATGCTCACCGAAGAAATTGGGGAAGCAGGAAAAATGATTCATACAGGCAGAAGCAGAAATGACCAGGTTGCCCTTGACATCAAATTGTACATGAGATCAGCCATTGCAGAAATCAAAGAAGATGTACTCAAGCTTTTTGATCTGCTCGTTGAAAAAAGCAACCAACACAAAAACGATTTAATTCCAGGATACACGCATCTTCAAATTGCCATGCCCTCATCTGTTGGATTGTGGCTGGGTGCATATGCAGAAAGCCTGGTAGATGACATGGAATTTTTATCTGCTGCATTTCAGGTAACAAATAAAAATCCACTTGGCAGCGGTGCGGGCTACGGATCTTCATTTCCATTGAACAGAAAAAGAACAACAGAACTTTTACAATTCAGGACCCTTAACTACAATTCAGTATACGCTCAAATGAGCAGAGGAAAAACTGAAAAAATGGTTGCTTTTGCGCTTTCCTCTTTTGCAGCAACCCTCAGCAGACTTGCCATGGACTGTTGTTTGTACATGAACCAGAACTTCGGATTTATTTCGTTTCCAGAGGAGCTGACAACCGGCAGCAGCATCATGCCCCACAAGAAAAATCCGGATGTATTTGAACTGATCCGCGGTAAATGCAATCGCATTCAAGCTACACCAAATGAGCTGACACTCCTCATCAACAACCTGCCATCAGGTTATCATCGTGAAATGCAATTGACCAAGGAAATCATTTTTCCAGCAGTGGAAACACTCAGAAACTGTTTGAACATGATGCACCTGATGCTCAGTGCGCTCTCTGTCAACAAAGACATCTTAAAAGACAAGAAATATACCTACCTCTTCAGTGTAGAGAAAGTAAATGAGTTGGTAAACCAAGGCATACCATTCAGGGATGCCTATGTTCAAGTAGGCAACATGATCAATGAAGGAAGTTTTCAGTTCGACCAGGAAAAAGAATTGAAACATACACATGAAGGAAGCATCGGAAATCTTTGCAACGAGGAAATCATTCAGGAAATGAAAAGAATATCCAGTACTATTTCCATTTGAGCGTATTGATCAGGTGTTTGACATCTGCATCCAGAAATTCACTTACAACACCTATGGAGTCTTGGTTGGGAGTAGCATCAAAATAAAGTGC
>JBEAYH010000035.1:0-12856 GCA_041159435.1 Bacteroidota bacterium
GAGAATACTGATTGGCAAGACCAGATTTATCAGAATGCGTTGACAAGTGATAACAACATCAGTGTGAGAGGTTCCATCAAGAAGCTTCCTTACAGGGTCTCTCTTGGCTACCTCAATCAAAACGGTATTTTGAAAACAGGAAATTTAACACGTACTACACTCGGATTGAATCTCAATCCAACCTTCTTTGACAATCACCTCAAAATTGATTTCAATATCAAATCATCATTGAGCAACTCAGTCTTTGCAAATGAAGGTTCCATTGGTGCGGCTGTAAATTTCGATCCAACCAAGCCAGTTTACTCTGGTAAAAATGATTATGGCGGATATTGGGAGTGGCTGGATCCAACTTCTGCAACAGGATTGAAAGCATTGTCACCCAAGAATCCACTTGGTATTTTGATGCTGCGTGACGACAGAAGTGATGTGAACCGTCACATTGCTAATGTTCTTGCAGATTATAAATTCCATTTCCTTCCTGAATTGCGTGCAGTGGTAAATGCAGGTGCTGATATTGCAGATGGCAAAGGAACCATAGTTGTACCTGAGGAAGCAGCGAGCACGTTCAAGCGTTTCAAAGATGCAAACAACAAATTTCATGGTGGTATAAACAATGAGTACAGACAAAAAAGGCAAAACGCCTATTTGAACGCCTACCTTAATTATGCGAAGGATATTGAAAGCATCAAAACACGCGTTGATTTGACAGCAGGGTATGAGTACCAGGATTATCTGACCACCAACTACAACTTCCCTGATAAAACATTCGACAACACCATTGTCAATACCCCCAATTTTGAATTTGACAAACCTCAGTACAGATTGAGTTCCATGCTTGCAAGAGCGAACATCAGCATCATGAGCAAATACCTCATTACTGCTTCAGTCAGACAAGACGGTTCTTCTAAATTCAATGTTGACAATCGCTTCGGTCTTTTCCCATCTGCAGCATTTGCATGGAAGCTGAACGAAGAATCCTTCCTTAAAAATTCCAAAACCATCAACGATTTGAAATTGAGAATTGGTTATGGTGTTACAGGTCAACAGGATGGCATCGGTTATTACGACTACATATCTTATTACAACCTGAGTTCTCTTACTGCTCAGTATCAGTTTGGCAATACATTTTATCAAATGTTCCGTCCAGGTGGTTATTACTTCAACCGCAAGTGGGAGCAAACAGCTACCACCAACCTTGCAGTTGATTTCGGATTGTTGGATGGAAGAGTAAGCGGTACGGTTGAACTATACAGAAGAGAGACAAAGGACTTGCTGAATGAAATCAACCAGCCGGCAGGTACCAACTTCTCCAACAAGATTGTTGCGAATGTTGGAACCATGGAAAACAAAGGTGTTGAATTCACGTTGAATCTCCAGCCAATCAGAAAGCGTAACCTGACATGGGATGTTTCATTCAACGCAACATACAATCAAAACACCATTACCAAATTGACCATCTCTGATGATCCCAATTATCCAGGTGCAAGATTTGGTGGCATTTCAGGTGGAACAGGAAATACAATCATGATCCATTCAGTTGGATACAATAGAGGTGCTTTCTTTGTGTACAAGCAAGTATATGATCAAACCGGAAAACCAATTGATAATCTTTTCTCAGATTTGAACCGTGATGGCATCATCAATGAGAGAGACCTGTATCAATACAAAGGTGTTGATCCACGGATGTTCTTTGGATTCAGCACAAATGTAAGTTCAGGCAAGTGGAACGCGGGACTCGTTGCGAGGGCCAACGTAGGAAACTACATGTACAACAACGTTGCATCCAGCACCGGTACTGTAAGAAATATCCTCAATCCAATTGGATACATCAACAATGGATCCAGAGATGTATTGGTGAGCGGATTCAGTGGAAACGGGGCTAACTACTACCTTTCAGATTACTACATTCAAAATGCATCGTTCTTCAGAATGGACAACATCAATGTTGGTTACAATCTTGGAAAGGTATTCAAAGACAGGGCAAACATGCGACTCAGTGCGAATGTTCAAAATGCATTTGTGATCACCAAGTACACCGGATTGGATCCTGAGATCAATGGTGGCATTGATAATAATTTTTATCCACGCCCACGCACATTTGTTTTGGGAGTTAATCTTGATTTTTAATTCTATTCATGAGCAAACATAAGCATATGAAAAAGCAAATTATTCAAACATCTATTTCAGCGTTTCTTCTGGTAGTGCTGTTCTCTTCCTGCTCCAAGCAGTTGGATCTCCTGCCTTTGAATGATATAACGTCTGGACAAGTATACAGTACACCGCAAGGCTACAAACAGGCATTTGCCAAATTGTATGGAAGCTTTGCCACAACAGGAAACAATGGTCCTGCTGGCAATGGCGATATCCAAGGTCTTGATGAAGGAACATCAGATTTTTTGAGATTGTTCTGGAAAGCACAAGAGCTCAGCACAGATGAAGCAGTGGTTGCGTGGGGTGATCCTGGAATCCAGGATTTTCACAACATGAACTGGTCTGCCAATAATCCCATGCTGACTGGATTGTATTACAGATCATATTATCAGATCACACTTTGCAATGATTTCATCCGTCAGGCCTCTGATGCAAACATCGCAGCAAAAGGTATCTCTGGAGCGGATGCAGATCAGATCAAGAAGTATCGTCCTGAGGCCCGTTTTCTCAGAGCCTATCAATACTGGGTTTTGATGGATCTTTTCGGAAATGTGCCTTTTGCAACAGATGAGCAGGCGCTTGGTTCTTTCACTCCAACACAAATCAACCGCGGAGACCTCTTCAAGTATATTGAAACTGAATTGAAGGCAATTGAAAATGAATTGCCCAATGCAAGGGCCAATGAGTATGGAAGAGCAGATAAAGCTGCAGCACAGGCTTTGCTTGCAAGAGTATACTTGAATGCTGGTGTTTACACCGGTACTCAACGCTATGCGGATGCATTGACCTACGCGAAAAAAGTAATCGATGGCGGTTATACATTGATCAGCGATTACAGATTGCTGATGAGAGCAGACAACAATACCAATACCAGTGAATTTATTTTCACCATCAACTACGATGGGTTGAAAACGCAAAACTGGGGTGGTACTACATTCCTTACGCATGCTGCAGTAGGCGGTGACATGGTTGCTGCTGATTTTGGCATTGATGGAGGATGGTTTGGTTTGCGTACAACCAGTGCATTGCCTGCATTGTTTCCTGATGTAACTGGAACAGCAGACAAACGTTCACAGTTTTTCACACAGGGACAGAACCTTGAAATCAATGACCTCTCCAATTTCAAAGATGGCTATGCGATTTCAAAATTCAAGAACAGAAGAAAAGACAATACAGTTGGTTCGAACCTTACATGGGTGGATATTGATTTCCCTATTTTCCGTTTGGCTGAAATGCATTTGATTTTTGCCGAGGCTGCGGCACGTGTTGGCACAGCTGGCGACAAAGCAACAGCATTGACATACGTGAATGCGCTCAGACAAAGGGCATACGGAAATGCAAGTGGAAGCATCAATGCTGCCCAACTTACTGCAGATTTCATTTTGGATGAAAGAGCAAGAGAGTTGTATTGGGAAGGACACAGAAGAACCGACCTGATCCGTTATGGTAAGTTTACTGAATCAACTTATCTGTGGCCATGGAAAGGTGGTGTGAAAGGTGGAACTGGAGTTGCTGCTACAAGAAACCTCTATCCGCTTCCTTCAGCTGATATATCTTCTAACCCTAACCTCAAACAGAACTCAGGCTACTGATATTCAAATTCAATAAAATCTTGGTTATGAAAAAATTCATCCAACACATCAGTATACTTCTTCTCTCCATCACCATTTTAGCATCTTGCGAAAAGGCAGAGGTGAAAGAAGTATTTCTCGGCGGCAGCGCCCCTGTTTTAAGTGCTTCTGCAACTGGAACAGTACCGCTTTCTTTCGCAACGCAAAACAATCTTGCTGTGAAATTCAGCTGGACCAATCCTGCATACCAATTTGCATCTGGGGTTAGTTCACAAGATGTTACGTATTTATTAGAAATTGATGAGGCTGGTAAAAATTTTGCTGGTGCAAATAAGAAATCAGTTTCAATCAGCAAAGATTTAAGTGTTCAGTATACTCAAAAAGAATTCAATATTATTTTGAGTGATCTCAAACTCAAACTTGGTACAGCTGCTTCCATTGACGTTAGAATCTCTGCTTCTTTGGGTGCATCTGCAACGAAACTGATTTCCAATACACTTAAATTGAATGTGACTCCTTTTGCTCCTCCTCCAAAAGTTCCACTGCCTACAAACAATGACCTGTGGGTGATTGGAGATGCTTTTGAATCTGGATGGAACAACCCGCTTCCTGCACCATTTGTTACTTCACAAAAGTTCACCAAGGTTTCTGAAACCCTGTATCAACTGGTGGTTAACTTCAAAGGTGGCGGATACTACAAAATGCTTCAAGACAACGGAGTATGGGGAACACAATACCATATGGTAGCAGGCGATGCATCAGGTGGTACTTTTGAAAAGAAAGATGCAGATCCGGCATTTGTTGGTCCTACCACTGCGGGCAGTTATAAAATAGTAGTGAATTTCCAGGACGGAACATTTACTGTAACCAAACAATAAGCTTTTAAAAAAACAGATATGAAAAAGCTATATAATTTATTGTCATACGGGATTGCCATCTTTTTATTTTCGCTGATTGTTTCATCATGCGAAAAAATTGAACAATTGCCCAACTATGCACCCGGAACAGCAACGACACTGAATGCTTCTGCAAATACATTGGCGCCAGTAGTAGCTGACTCTAGCAAGACTGTGCTGACCCTCAACTGGTCGAATCCTTCGTATTCGGTTGACTCCAATACAGTCAAATACATTATTCAAATGGATTCAGCCGGAAGGAATTTCTCCAAAGCAGAGGAAAAAGTAGTCACAGGTAGTCGCACTGCTTCTTTCACTGCGAAGGAAATCAATGCGATTGCACTCGGATTTGGATTTGCTTTCAACAAGCAGTACAACATGGAGTTGAGAATCATCTCCTCTCATGCAAACAACAATGAGCGACTTTTCTCCAACGCCTTTGCTTTGAAATACACTCCTTATGTTACACCGCCAAAAGTATTGCCTCCAACTTCTAAACAACTGTTCCTTGTTGGAAGTGCAACAGCAGGCGGATGGAACAATCCTGTTCCTGTACCATCACAACAGTTCACCAGAATTGATTCTGTTACCTATGAGGGAGAGTTTTACATGAAAGGTGGTCAACAGTTTCTCTGCCTACCAGTGAATGGGGATTGGAGTAATAAGTACTCTGTAAAAGACAACAATGCAACCGGATTGAACAAGGGCGGTGACTTTGGATTCAATCTATCCGACAATTTCCCTGGTCCGGATAAAACTGGTATATACAAACTCAGAATGGATTTCCAGGCTGGTAAGTTTACGGTTACCCTCTTGCAGGAAATTGGATTGCTGTATGTTCCTGGCGATTATCAGGGCTGGACTCCAGCATCAGCACCTCAATTGGGTTCACCCAAAAAAGACGGTGTGCATGAAGGGTATGTTTCAGTGAAAGAGGGAGGATCTTATGAATTTAAAATAGCTGCACAGCCAGATTGGAGCGGGACTGTTTTTGGTGATGGAGGTGCTGGTAAATTGAGTACATCTGGAGGAAATCTTAAGTTCCCGGGTGCCGGATTCTTCAGGATCAATGCCAATACGAAAGATGAAACCTATTCCATTACCAAAACAACCTGGGCCATCATTGGAAGTTTGACTGGATGGAGCAGCGATATTAGCATGACATTGACAAATGGTGTTTGGGAAGGTACTGCAACAGTAGGTGGAAGAGAAGAATTTAAATTCCGTGCCAACAGCGATTGGGGCATCAATATGGGAGATGACAATGCTGACAATTCACTGGAATACGGTGGTGCCAATATTGTGCTTCCAGGCGCAGGTACTTACAAAATCTCACTCGACCTGACGAACCCCGGATACTATACATACAAGGTCAGCAAACAATAGTTGAAATATATTTCACAAAAATACCCCTCTTTGCAGGGGTATTTTTATTTGAAAACGTTTCAGCGCAGGTAGCAAGGAAGATTCTTATTTTTTTATATCTTCCGATTCAGAATCAATTGTTTTCTACCGAATGCCTCATCGCAAAAAACACAATATCAATACCACGCCGGTTCAACTCGTACCTGAATTTCAATTTGCACTTTCGGTTGACTGCGTCATTTTTGGATATGACAAGGGCGTGTTGAAGGTGCTGTTGATTGAAAGTGATTTGCCTTCATACAAGGGGCAATGGTCACTCTTGGGCGATTTGCTTCATCCAGATGAAAACCTGGGTCAGGCTTCACACCGTATACTAAGGGAGAGAACCGGACTCAACGACATGTTTCTTGAGCAAGTAAAAACATTTAGCTCAATTGATAGGCATCCTGCAGGAAGGGTTATTACAACTGCATTTTTTGCCTTGGTCAATGTGCGGGATTATCAATTGAAAAAATTAGATCACAATCTCCATTGGCACGTTGTTGCTGATATTCAGACCATGGCTTTCGACCACAAGGAGATTCTTGATCAGTCCCTGAAAGTACTTAGGAATAAAATCCAGGAAGAACCCATCATCTTCAATTTGCTGGAGAAGAAATTTTCTATGCGTGACTTGCAGCACGTGTACGAGCAAATTCTCGGCGTGAGCCTGGATAGAAGAAATTTCCGCAAAAAAATATTTTCTACAGGCTTGTTAAAGGATGAAGAGGAGATGGAACAAAAAGTCAATCATCGTCCGGGTAAACTCTTCTCCTTCAGTTCAGAAACCTACGAGCAAATCAAGAAAAAATCTTCAGTCAGTTTCCGCTTTTGATCTTTCGCCCATTTTTTGGCAAATGCTCATTTTAAAATGAGTCAATTTTTTTATTGATTATCAATAAGTTACAAAGGTGTCTTTAAAAAAATCTCTTATTTTATTCGTTTTTGGGCATGAATTGGACTAGCTTTGCGCTCCCATTTGGAAGAATGGGCTGTTTCCGGGATGGCGGCGACAGATTTTAAAACAGGGCTTGTCCCAAAAAAAAGAAAAAATGAGTAAACTACATTTCACCACAAAGCACGCAAATGCTGCTTCCGTTCAACGCAAATGGCATATTGTTGACGGGACCAATCAAACGGTGGGAAGAATCAGCAGTAAGATTGCTGCTGTATTGCGCGGAAAAAACAAAGCGTATTATTCTCCCCATGTTGATTGCGGCGATTTTGTCATCGTTATCAATGCTGACAAAGTTGTTTTCACAGGTAATAAGATTGACTACAAGGAATACCAGAATGTTTCTGGATATCCTGGTGGACAGAAAATTGAAATTGCAAAAGATTTGTTGAAGCGTCGTCCTGAGCAAATCATGGAGAGAGCAATAAAGGGAATGCTTCCCAAGAACAGACTTGGCCGTAAGATGTTCAAGAAGTTATTTGTTTATGCAGGTGCTGAGCATCCACATGGTGCCCAACAACCAACTCCTTTTAAATTCTAATTTCAAAACGAATTCAAATAAAGTATAATGGAAAAGCAAAAAATCGGATTGGGTCGTAGAAAGGAAGCGGTTACCAGGGTATTCCTTACCAAAGGAAATGGTAGCATTACTGTAAACGACCTTGACTATAAAGAATACTTCCCGCAAGTATATCTTCAAAACCAAGTTGAACTTTCTCTTAAAACCATTGATGGTGTTGGAAAGTATGATATCAAGATCAACGCAGCTGGCGGTGGTAAAAAAGGACAGGCAGAAGCAGCCAAGTTGGGCATTGCTCGTGCTTTGATCACTTTGAATCCTGAATTCAGACCTGCTTTGAAAGCAGCTGGTTTGTTGAGAAGAGATCCAAGAGGTGTTGAAAGGAAGAAATTCGGTAAGAAGAAAGCAAGAAGAAGCTTCCAGTTCAGCAAGCGTTAATCGGTATATCAATCAAGAATCTAAAACACAAAGAATACAATGGAAAATAATACTTCACTGCAGCAACAACTTTTGGAAGCTGGCGTTCACTTCGGTCACCTTCGTAAAAAGTGGAATCCCAAGATGTTGCCATACATCTACGCAGAGAAAAAAGGTATACACATCATCGATTTGAATAAAACGGTGGAATGCTTGCAGGAAACTGCGAATGCACTCAAGAACATCGCGAAAAGCGGTAAGAAAATCATGTTTGTTGGTACCAAGAAGCAAGCAAAAGAAATCGTCACTGAGTGTGCCAAGCGTGTAAACATGCCTTATGTAACCGAGCGTTGGTTGGGTGGTATGTTGACCAACTTCAACACTGTTCGTAAGTCAGTCAAGAAAATGCAGAGCATTGAAAAGATGCTGAACGATGGAAGTTTCGACAGCATCACCAAGAAAGAGCGTTTGCAATTGTCTCGCGACAAAGACAAGATGGAAAAAGTATTGGGTGGTATCGCTCAATTGGGAAGAGTACCAGCAGCTTTGTTCATCATCGACATCGGACACGAGCACATTGCATTGGCTGAAGCAAAGCGTTTGGGTATTACAACTTTTGGAATGGTAGATACCAACTGCGATCCAAACAAGGTTGAATTCCCGGTACCTGCCAACGATGATGCAACAAAATCAATTGCCATCATCACCAATTACATCACTGCTGCCATTGCAGAGGGTTTGGCTGAGCGCCAGGCTGAAAAGGCAGAAGAGGATGAGGCAGAAGAGTCAACTGAAAACGCGTTGAAGTTTTCTGTTGAGGAAGATGCTGAAAATGCAGAAGGCGGCAAAAGACCAGCTGGAAAAGCGGGTGCTCCCAAACGTCGTGTTCCAGCAGCAGGCACAGGTGGAAGAAAGCCAGCCCAGAAAAAGTAGTGCTAACAATTATTTAAACAACAGGCCAAGAAGGTTCACATACCTTCAACGCACATAATATTTATACTATGTCAACAGCAACAATTACAGCAGCAGATATTAACAAGCTCCGTCAAATGACTGGTGCGGGAATGATGGATTGCCGCAAAGCACTTACTGAAAACAATGGTGATTTTGAAGCAGCAATTGACTGGTTGAGAAAAAAGGGTCAGAAAGTTGCAGCTTTGAGAGGTGACAGAGAAGCGAAGGAAGGTGTAGTATTGGCAAAGACAACTGCAGACAACAAAACAGGTATCGCACTTTGTTTGAGTTGCGAGACTGATTTCGTGAGCAAGAATGCCGACTTCATTGCATTTGCGCAAAGTATCATGGATACTGCTATTGCAAACAATGTTAAGTCAGTCGATGAATTGAATGCTGCCAGCATCAATGGTGCAAAAATTGCAGATTTGGTGAATGATAAATTGGCGAGCATCGGGGAGAAAATCGGTATCTCTAAGTTTGAACGAGTAGATGCTGACTTTGTTGCATCATATATTCATGGTGCCAACAGAATGGGTGTATTGGTTGGATTGAACAAGGCAGAAGCGGAAGTAGGAAAGGATGTTGCGATGCAGATTGCAGCCATGAATCCAGTTGCCATCGATGCCAGTTCTGTTCCAGCAGAGGTAGTAGAAAGAGAAAAAGGTGTTATCATTGAGTTGATCAAGAACGATCCTAAAATGGCAGGAAAGCCTGATGAGATGGTCTCTAAAATTGCAGACGGCAAGCTGAATGCATTCTTCAAGGAAAGCACATTGCTTGCACAGGCATTCGTAAAAGATGCAGGGCAGACGGTAGGTGACTATATCAAATCCAAGGGAGCTGACTTGAAAGTGACTGCTTTCAAGCGTGTTGCCCTCGGGTAAATCATCAACAAGATATTCAAATGAGAAGGGCCTTCATCATGAAGGCCCTTTTTGTATATTCGCACCATGCAAGCAACTTTCAAACGCGTGCTCCTCAAACTCTCAGGAGAAGCACTTACAGGAGAAAACAGTTTTGGCATTGATCCCAATATAGTAGCCAAATATGCAAAAGAAATCAAATCAATCGTTGACCTGGGTGTTGAAGTCGCCATTGTAATTGGCGGAGGCAATATTTACCGCGGCATGAACGAATCGGAAACAGGTATTGAAAGAGCACAGGGGGATTATATGGGCATGTTGGCAACGGTGATCAATGGCATGGCTTTACAGTCTATGTTGGAAAAACAAGGGATGTATACACGACTCTTGAGCGCAATTAAAATGGAGCAAATTGCGGAACCTTATATCAGGAGAAGAGCCATCAGGCATTTAGAAAAACACCGCATTGTGATTTTCGGTGCTGGCACCGGCAATCCTTATTTCACTACAGATACTGCAGGTTCATTGCGCGCCATTGAAATTCAGGCGGATGTTATTTTAAAGGGAACCAGGGTAAATGGTGTCTACACTGCTGATCCTGAAAAAGATCCCAAAGCTGTTAAATACGATACCATCAGTTTCAAAGAATGTATTGACAAGAATTTGAAGATCATGGATATGACTGCTTTCACCCTTTGCATGGAAAATAATTTACCCATCATTGTCTTCGATATGAATCAAGAAGGAAACCTCAAGAAGTTGGTTTGTGGTGAGAAGGTGGGAACACTGGTGAAGTAAGTTAACAGTTGACAGTTAACTGTTAACAGTCAACTGTTAACCGATGAGTAATTTTTTAATTGTACAGATGGATATCTCCTCAATACGTAAAGACTATCAACTCAAATCTCTATCAGAATTCGAGGTTGCGAAGGATCCGTTTGATCAGTTTGCCTTGTGGTGGGACGAAGCGGTGAAATCTGAAATTGAGGAAGTAAATGCCATGACCCTTGCAACCATTGATCATCTCAACCGTCCCAACGCCAGAATTGTTTTGCTGAAAGATTTTGACAGCAGGGGATTTGTTTTCTATACCAATTACCAGAGTGAAAAAGGGATCCAAATTGAACAGCATCCATACGCGACCCTCGTATTCTTTTGGAAAGAATTAGAACGTCAGGTCAGAATCAGCGGTTCATGCACAAAGGTGGATGCAACTGAAAGCGATGCATATTTTAAGACCAGGCCGCTTGGAAGCCGGATTGGTGCATGGGCCTCACCCCAAAGCAAGGTGATAAGCGACCGATCAGAAATTATTCAAAAAGTCGAGGAGCTTGAACAAACGTATGCAAGTGGAGAGGTTCCGCGTCCTGCTCATTGGGGAGGGTACAGGGTCGTTCCTGAAAGCATTGAATTTTGGCAGGGCCGCAGCAGCAGGCTGCATGATCGTATCAAGTACCTCAGAGCAGGGAATGAGTGGAAGATTGTGAGGTTGGCTCCTTAAGGAGTTGACAGTTAACTGTTAACCGTTAACTGTCAACCGTTTTATGCTTTCTTCTTCGCAGCTTTCTTTGCAACCTTTGCAGGTCTTGATTTGCCGAAAGAACCTTTGAAAATTTTCCCTTTTTTCGTTTTTTTATCGCCTCTTCCCATGTTATGTTGTTTTAAATTTTTTCAGAGAAAAAAAAAGCAAGACAGCGTCTTGCTTTTTTAATGCTTTTGTTGCAATCAGAGCTTGGCAGAAAGTTCTTTACCAGCCTTGAAACGAGCAACTTTTTTCGCTTTGATTTTGATCACTGCACCAGTTTGAGGGTTGCGACCATTGCGAGCAGCTCTCTTAGATACTGAGAAAGTACCGAAACCCACAAGAGTTACTTTACCACCGCCTTTCAAAGTTTTGGTAATAGCAGCGATGAATGAATCAAGAGCAGCGTTTGCTTGCGTCTTTGTGATGCCAGCGTCGTCAGCGAGCTTAGCGATCAATTCAGCTTTGTTCATGTTTGAAAATTTAATTGGTTTGTATGCAACAAATTTAGATGCTTTTTCATTCCAACAAAATTTTTTTTAATTTTTTCCTTTTTCTGTGATTCAGTCCTGAAGGGCGTTTACAAAGATTTCTATTTTTAAAATATTTATTAAACTTGTATGAAAAACCTCTGAAATGCACACTGGCATTGACTTATAGCTTTATTTGAAAATAAATATTTACGGAATGAAAATCGAATGGTTTAATGAAATTCAGCAATAACGCGGCTTTCGTAAGAATTATTCTTATCCACACTTATTGCACACTCTCCATGATTGTTCTGAAACCTACTACCTGGTCGCCCCATTTCTCCATTGCTTTTTGTCTGAGTTCGGGTGCAAAATCAGTTATGTATTTTTTATAGTTGGGCAGGTTTTCAGTATAAAACTGAAAAGCATATGTTATGCCTTCTGTTTGGTCTACATCTATCAAACGCATGATTCTGTGGTGGGTAAAGAGTCCAGTTGACAGCATTTCAGGCACATGTGTTTCTTTCATCCATTCCATCCATGCCTTGTCAATGGTATGAGAAACGAGATAGGTGATATTGTATAAATACATGTTATATGTCTATTTCAAGGTAAACCGGACAATGATCGCTGTGTTTGATGTCTGGAAATATTTCAGCATCTTTTATATGCTTTGCCAGATCGTTGGTGACATTGATATAGTCAATTCTCCATCCTTTGTTGTTCAGTCTCACACTGGGGAAACGCTGACTCCACCAGGAATAGCGGTGGGGCTCCGGGTGAATCACACGGAATGTATCAATCCATCCTGATGCAAAAAAATCGTCCATCCAAGCCCGTTCCTCCGGCAGAAATCCTGTTGAGTTCTTATTTCCTTTGGGGTCGTGAATATCTATCTCCTTGTGTGCAATGTTATAATCGCCACAAAGAATCATTCCTTTGTGATGGTGTTTTATTTTGTTCAGATAAGATTGTAATTCTTCCAGCCAATCCATTTTGAAGGATTGTCTCTCTTCGCCAGATGTTCCGGAGGGAAAATAGGCATTGATCAGAAGTGTTTTCCCAAAATGAAGCTGAATCACCCTTCCCTCGTCATCACTCTCTTTGTGTCCATTTCCAATTACAAACTT
>JBEAYH010000073.1:0-6081 GCA_041159435.1 Bacteroidota bacterium
TGGACTATTGGAACCTGATGCCGGCGATATAATATATGATGGCGTGAATTTCACACAACTGAATGCAGATCAAAAAAAGATCATGCGCAGAAAAATCGGCATGCTTTTTCAAGGGTCCGCATTGTTTGATAGCATGACAGTGGAGCAAAATATCATGTTCCCCTTGGACATGTTCACCAATCAAACAAAAGGAGAAAAACAGAAAAGAGTTGATGAAGTACTTGACAGGGTCAATCTCGGAGAGGCTCATAAAAAATCACCCGCCGAATTGAGCGGAGGCATGAAAAAAAGAGTGGGCATTGCCAGGGCAATTGTTTTGAATCCTCAATACCTTTTCTGCGACGAACCCAACTCTGGATTGGACCCCCAAACTTCTCTGGTGATTGACAAACTCATCAAGGAAATTACCCAGGATTTCAATATCACTACAGTGGTGAATACCCATGACATGAACAGTGTAATGGAGGTTGGAGATAAAATCATCTACATGTACCAGGGCAGAAAAGAATGGGAAGGGAGCAACAAAGAAATCATATTCAGTAAGAACGAAAGACTCAACAATTTCATCTTTGCCTCTGAATTCCTGAAAGATGCCAAAGACATGAGAATGCTGGAGGTAAAGGGTAAAATTCAGAATGACCGTGACATGGATAAACTTTTAAATTCCTAGTCCACCCCCTCTCCTTTTTTTATTATCTTCGCGACACAAAATAATGATTTTACCATGTCTGTTTTAGTGAATAAATCATCCAAAATCATCGTACAAGGTTTTACCGGTACAGAGGGCACTTTTCATGCAACACAAATGATCGAATATGGCAGCCAAGTTGTTGGTGGTGTTACCCCTGGAAAAGGCGGAACAAAACATCTGGATCGTCCAGTATTCAACACCGTTGCTGATGCCGTAAAAAATACAGGTGCTGATGTCAGTATCATATTTGTACCTCCCGCATTTGCAGCAGATGCCATCATTGAGGCTGCAGAGGCCGGTATCGGATTGGTTGTTTGCATTACCGAAGGCATTCCTGTGCAAGACATGGTGAAAGTGAAAAATTATCTGGAAGGAAAGAAAACAAGATTGGTGGGACCGAATTGTCCAGGTGTTATAACAGCAGAAGAGTGCAAGGTGGGAATCATGCCTGGATTCATTTTCAAAAAAGGATCCATTGGAATTGTTTCTAAATCTGGTACCCTCACATACGAAGCTGCAGATCAAATTGCAAAAGCTGGACTCGGCGTCACAACTGCCATTGGTATTGGTGGAGACCCCATCATTGGTACACCAACAAAAGATGCAGTTGAATTGTTGATGAATGATCCTGAAACGAAAGGCATCGTCATGATCGGTGAAATAGGTGGAAGCATGGAAGCAGAAGCTGCAAGATGGATAAAAGCAAATGGCACAAAACCAGTGGTTGGATTCATTGCAGGCCAAACTGCTCCTCCTGGAAGAAGAATGGGACATGCGGGTGCCATCATCGGCGGATCGGATGATACTGCAGCGGCTAAAATGAAAATCATGCGTGAGTGCGGCATTCATGTAGTTGACAGTCCCGCTGATATCGGAAAGACCATGGCTGCTGTCATGTCTGCTAAATAAAATACCACAGGTTCTGATGAAGGAGCAAAAAGTTTATCATATCCCTTACAAATACCGTAAGGTTGAAAACCTTCACATCTTACTTTGGTTGATCAAAGACATTTGCTGGGCAGTCAACCTCAAGTACCCTGCATTGATCATGATCATACCCACCCTTACCGTAGCTGTTTTAATAACTTATCAAACCAGGAAAATAACCAGTGAACTCATCCACAACCTCGCGATTGATTTCTGGATTACTGCCAACTGCACCTGGATGGTTGGCGAGTTCTTTCACTGGGATGAGCATCTCATTGGCGCATATGGCTTGAGACAGTTTTCCATCATTCCGTTTGGAATCGGCCTGTTGATACTTGCTTATTATTATCTCTACTTTATGCACCGTCCTGATTTCAATGAAAAAGTAGAGAACCAAACCGAAATGCTCCTGCGAGAGGAAGAAGCCAAGCTCCGCAACTAATCTTGCCCAAAACCCTTACTTGAGCTATCTTTGAGCACTTTCTACCTATCCAATCTTTTACTATGTTCAGATCACATACTTGTGGAGAATTGAGGACGAGCCATATAGGTTCACTTGTAACACTTGGTGGTTGGATTCAAACCATCCGAAAATTTGGAGCCATCACGTTTGTTGACCTGCGTGACAGGTATGGAATTACCCAGTTGGTTTTCAATGAATCGCTCTCTGGTCAACTAGATGAAAATCCGTTGGGCCGGGAATTCGTCCTTCAAGCAAATGGAAAAGTCATTGAAAGGAGTAATAAAAATACTACGATTCCAACCGGAGAGATTGAAATTGAAATTCAATCATTCACCATCTTAAATAAATCTGTTACTCCCCCTTTTACCATACAAGATGATACGGATGGAGGCGATGATTTGAGAATGAAATTCAGGTACCTGGATTTGAGAAGAAATGCAGTCAAAAAAAATCTGGAACTGAGATATGCAGTCAACCGCTCTGCAAGAAACTACCTACATGAAAATCAATTCATGGACATTGAAACACCCTTTTTGATCAAATCAACTCCTGAGGGTGCAAGGGACTTCGTAGTTCCGTCCAGAATGAATCCAGGTCAGTTTTATGCACTGCCCCAGTCGCCACAAACGTTCAAGCAACTGTTGATGGTCAGTGGATACGACAGGTATTACCAAGTGGTAAAGTGCTTCAGAGATGAAGACTTGCGTGCTGACAGACAACCAGAGTTTACCCAGATTGATTGTGAAATGTCATTTGTTGAGCAAGAGGATATCTTGAACATGTTCGAAGGACTTGTAAAAAGAATTTTCAAAGATGTAAAAGGCATTGACTATTCAGACGCTGTTGAACGTATGACTTGGGAAGATGCTATGTGGCAGTACGGGAACGACAAGCCTGACATCCGCTTTGGTATGAAAATTCATACCCTCAAAAAACCCGCATCTGTTTACCTCCACAAAGAGGATCATTCAGCTTTAATCAATGGTGCGAATTTTGTCGTGTTTGATGGCGCTGAATCCGTTCTTGCCATCACAGTGCCCGGAGGAGCTGCCTTCACGAGAAAACAACTGGATGAACTTACTGAATGGGTCAAGCGTCCCCAAATTGGAATGAAGGGACTGGCATACATACGCCACAACGAAGACGGATCTGTGAAAAGCAGTATTGATAAATTTTACAGTGAAGAAAGACTTAACCATATTGTTTCTTTGAGCGAAGCCAAGAAAGGCGATATCGTACTGATACTGGCAGGAACAGAGGAGAGAACTAGAAAAGCAATGAGTGAGTTGAGACTTGAACTGGGTGAGCAGCTGGGACTCAGAAAGAAAGATGAATTTAAATTGCTTTGGGTATTGGACTTTCCACTGTTTGAATACAGTGAAGATGACAACAGATGGGTTGCAAGACATCATCCATTTACTTCACCCAAACCTTCACAGATCAGCACGATGATCGAACATGATCCTTCCATCAAAGATGCAGCAAACTACCTTTCGCACCCATATGCACAGATCAAAGCAAATGCATATGATATGGTATTGAATGGAAATGAAATTGGTGGAGGCTCTATCAGAATTTATCAGCGCGAACTACAGGAAAAAATGTTCGAAGCACTTGGTATGACCAAAGAAGAGGCATTGCACAAATTTGGCTTTTTGTTGGGTGCATTTGAATATGGCGCACCTCCACATGGCGGAATTGCATTTGGTTTTGACAGATTGTGTGCAATTCTTGGCGGAAGTGAAAGCATCAGGGATTTCATTGCATTCCCCAAAAACAATTCTGGCAGGGACGTAATGCTAGACGCACCATCTTCCATTGATGATATTCAACTGAAAGAGCTGAACCTCAAAATCAATTTGTCTTAGCTATTATTTTTTCTTGGCAGTTGTCAGTTCCTTGACCCTGATGTTCTTGAAACGGACAACATCTCCGTGTCCCAAGAATCCAATATGCCCAGTTTTATTTTTCAATCCAGGATGTTCTCGCTTATCTGCTGTACCATTTGCAGAGGCATCAGCTATGTTTCCATCAAGAATAACCTGGCCATTTAAAATGATTTTCACCTGATCGCCTTTGAAGACAACTGTTTGATCGTTCCATTCTCCGGTTGGTTTCAAATAACCACGATTTGCTGGCATAACACCGTAAACAGATCCGTGGTATTGATAAGGATTCAATTTGGCGTAAATGGGTGATTCATTGTCCAATATTTGAAGCTCCATTCCAACATATGCAGCATCACCTTTCAGTGGAGCCCTGACTCCTAGTCCATTGTTGGCACCCGGCGTCAATTGAAACTGAAACCTCAATTCAAAATCAGCAAATTCTTTTTCTGTATACAAATTTCCACCGCTGCCTCCCGTAGGATCAACTTCTATTGCCCCATCTTTTACTATATAACTTGTTTTACTTCCCACCCATTTATCGAGATGGGTACCATCAAAAAGGGATTCAAATCCCTGGTTGATTTCTTCTGTAGACAATGCTATTCTCAAGTCATCTGCAGGAAGTTCTCTGATGAATAAGTTGCGGTAGGCAACATAGGTTCCATGTGCTTGCAATTCGATTTGCTCTTTGGTAAATATGGGCAGATTTCGATCCCAGTAATTTTCAAGAACTACTTGATCTGTAACCTTTACACCATTCAGGAAAACGGTTACTTTATCACCTTTCATGATGATATGGAAATGATTCCACTGATTGATCGGATTATCTGCGACAGCACTGGGCTTGCTTTGATGCACCTTGTTGTTGTAGAGTCCGCCAGATCCAACTTCAGCTCCAACCGATCTCCTGCTTGTATCCCATATTTGCACCTGTGGAGTCCCTCTTAGATAAATACCGGCATCTCCTTTTTCTGTAATCTTCCAATCTACATACATTTCAAAATCACCGTATTTTTTGACGGTGCAAAGATTATCGCCATGACCAGTGAACACAAGCAACCCATTTTCAACGATCCAATCATTCTTTGCCTTTGCATTTGCATCGGCTTCTGCAAGGAGCAATTCTTCATGGGTCATCTTTGCTCTTGTAATTGGATTGCCAACGAGTCCCTTCCATCCTGTCAGATCTTTCCCATTGAACATGCTTTCAAATCCGTAATCGTATGGTATAGATTTAAGTCGGATTCTAAGTTGTTTGGTCAGCACTTCTGCATCAACTCCTGCAATCAATGGCAATGCTTTTTCAAGTACATCACGCACAGCTCTTCCTCGCAGTGTGTTATCAGCCAAGGCCAATCTTGCAGCGATCAAAGCAGCCTGTTTTTTTAGAACTTCATCATCCATATACTTCCCTACAAACATGAGTGAAGTAAATCCAGGAATGTATTCAGCTTCATGAAGAATATTAAGTTTTTCTATTGGATTTTTAGCTTCCGTCATTCGGTCTTCCAATTTCAGCAATTGCTGAACCTTGTTGCCCATTGCAATCTTTTTTGGCGCCGCAGTGGCAGTGTTGGGCAAAACAAATTTGGCATGATTGATGGCTGATTGAATATGTTCTCTCTGGCTTCCCTTTGACTTTGCTAGAGCAGTTTCGAGTGCTGCAATTGCTGATTTGGTTTGAATGGTTGCCATGGCTCTAGCTGCTGCCTGTCCAATGTATGTTTGATCCTTCAACAATGCTGCAAGCTTTTTAATGGCTGCATCATTTCCAAGTACCCCAAGATGTTGGATGATAAAATTTTTGGCATAAAATGATTTCACCTGTGAATATCCAGATAATAAAACCTTGGTTCCCACTGCGCTGTTGGATGATTTTGCAGCGTCGTGAACAAATGAAGACAAAGCATAGGTTGGTGCCAGACGCATAGAATCGTCATCCAATCGTGAAAATATTTTTTTCCACTCTGCAGCTTTCAGCGTGTACATTTCAGCAATGGATGGCTGTGCATCAGCAATCCGTTGGTAAGGGAAAGCAGATAGTATTTTATCAAGTCCGTCTTGAGCAATCAGGCTGATTGCGATAAAGCATATAATGAGGGATAGGCTTA
>JBEAYH010000082.1:0-8711 GCA_041159435.1 Bacteroidota bacterium
CCTTTACTACTTTGATGAACAATTACCCAGATTCTGAGAAAAGCGATGCGTATAAACTCATGGCAATCAAGGCATATTATCGATATGCCAGCATGAGCGTTGACCAGAAACTGGTTGAAAGATACACGAAGGTTATTACTGAAGTAGAAGACTTCCAGGATCGATTCCCGGAAAGTAATTTGCTCAAAGAAGCCGAACGTTACTTAACTTTGTCAAAGAATAATTTAAAAAACATCAATAATGAGCAGACTGCGCAGACAGCTGGGAAGTAATCTTACCAACGTAGCTGAAACAAAAGATTTGAATGAAATCAAATCAAAAACAGGCAATGTTTATGAATCCATTTCCATCATTGCCAAAAGGGCAAGTCAAATCAATATTTCTCTGAAAGAGGAATTGCACAATAAATTAGAGGAATTCGCCTCTCACACGGATAGCCTGGAAGAAATCCATGAAAACAAAGAGCAGATAGAAATTTCTAAAGCATATGAGAAAATGCCTAACCCTGCTTTGTTGGCTACCCAGGAATTTATGGAGGATAAAGTATACTTCAGGAAAAATGAAGAAGATCTTTTCCGTTAAAAACTGATTAATCATTTGAAAGGCGATGGATATCCATCGCCTTTTTTTTATCTTCAACATCGATTTGCGAAAGCATGAAAAGATTGGTTAACATATTCTTTTTTTTCCTTGTACTCCAACCTGTTGAAGCGCAAGAGTTGAACGCAAAAGTCAATGTCGTCTATGCGCAAATCAGCAGCAATGTTGACAAGCGGGTATTTCAAAACCTGCAGACCTCTCTTCAGAATTTTATCAATAAACGAAAATGGACCAGCGATAATTTCGAGTCCAATGAAAAAATTGAATGCAGTTTTTTGCTGAACCTCCAATCAGTCGTTGAGTCCAATGTTTACAAAGCAACTTTAACAGTTCAGGCAGCAAGGCCAGTGTACAATACCAGTTATCTTTCACCACTGATCAATTTCATTGACAATGACCTGGTTTTCAGGTATGTTGAATTTCAGCCCATTGAATTCAATGAAAACAGAATTGCAGGAACAGAGCCATTGGCAGCCAATCTCACAGCAGCGATCGCGTTTTATGTGAACCTCATCCTTGGACTCGATTACGACAGTTTTTCTCCGAAGGGGGGGGATCCATTTTTTCAGAAAGCCAACATGATCGTGAATGCAGCACCAGAAGGCAGAAGCATAACTGGTTGGAGGGCATTCGATGGACAACGAAACAGGTATTGGTTGTCAGAGAATTTGCAAAACAGCAAATACGCACAGGTCCATGATGCTATTTATACCTATTATAGAAAGGGGCTGGATCAAATGTTGACCAATGAAAAGGATGCCAGGACTCAAATCATACAGGCGCTTAATTTTCTATCTGTCGTTCATGCAGAGACACCCAACGTGATGATCATTCCGTTTTTCTTTCAAGGACGATCAGATGAAATCATTCGTATATTCAAAAAATCCACTCCCCAGGAAAAAAATCAGGTAGCAGAGCTATCCAGTAAAATGGATATCACAAACGCGTCCTTGTACAATGCAGAATTGAAATGATAAAGTATTCAATATTCATATTTCTTGTCGGTTTATCAGCATGGTCCTGTAAACGAAAACTGGATCAATCTATACTGAATAAAGAAAAAATGATCCAACTGATTACAGAAGTATCTCTGGCAGAGGCATATGCCGAGACCTACGTTTTAAAGGACAGTTCATTGAACAAAGACAGCGTTTTACAACAGGAATTACAGGCTGTTTATCAAACCAATAAAGTAACGCCTCAGGCATTCGCTACAAGTTATAAATACTACAGCAGCAACCCAATTCTCTTCAAAGAGATCATTGATTCTGCCCATGCACGCGCGTACCGAAACAAGGATCAAATATATTTATCAACCACAGCAAAGTGATATGTATCTAACAAAAGATGATCTGAAGCTTTCTTATGGTGTTGATGTACACATTGGCAAGACCTTGGTTGAGCGTGCTGTTCCGACTGATAATCTCTATTGGAAAAACAGAACAATCTATATCCCAGGAGCACCCGGATATATATTTATTCCCATCTATACTGATATACTGCATCGTTCAGGAGTTCAGCTGGATGAGTTGATGACAGAATCATTTATACAGACCTGCGAAAAGATATTGCACAGTGCTGCTTTGCATGAGTATGAGCAAATTACTTGGAAAGAACATGTATTGCAGGTCGCAGAGCTGGTTCGTCCACAGATAGTCCATCATCAGTTTTTTAATGATTTGATCACATATGCTGCTCAAGAGCAACCTCTTCGTCTTTCATCGCTTCCTTTTGGTACAGCATTTCCCTCATTGAATCGCGCTGACTCATATCTTTTTTTACTTGCAACCATCCAATCTCCTTCATTCGATGTGCAAAAAGCATTGAAAGGATGGTATGCGCTGATGACTTATTTTTTACTGATGGATGATCTTGCGGATATCAAAGAGGATATCAGGACGGGACAGTCCAATGCACTGATTGATGCAGGTTTGAATGATCATGGCGAAAAGCTTATTGCCCAAATGATCGATAAAAGCATAGCCGATATGAACGAAGTAAATCCTGTTCTTGCCAACCGCATCGATCATAAAAAAAGCCTGATTGATCTGCATGGTTTGATTGCATCAATCAGGCTTGGTAGTTAATCAATCTGTTTGCTAAAAAGGAAGGTCGTCGCTCTCGCTGCCAGCTGCTGCTGCAACAGTGCTCTCCTCATTTCCGGATTCACCTCTTGATCCTCCCAGCAACTGAATGCTCAATACACGCATGGTCAGAGAGGTTCCCTGGGTGCCATCGTTTTTGGTATAGCCTCTTACCTCAGGTGTTCCCTCGGCGAATACCAATTGTCCCTTTTTTAAATAAGGTGCAATGGCAGTTCGGTCAGTCCAGTACGCGCATTCAACCCAAGTTGTTTTTTCTTTTTGGTTTCCAGAGGCATCTTTGTAACGCTCACTGTGTGCAACACTGAAGTTGATCACATTCTTTCCATTCACGACATTCGTTGTGCAATCCTTGCCAAGATGTCCAATTACCTGTAGCTTTATCATGTTAAATTATTTAAGAACCAAAGTTCTTTCAAAGTAAATGCAATTGAGCGTGTAAAAAATCAAATTACAGAGATAGTTTTCCACTTATTTTGCGTTGATTAATCAGATTAAATTATTCGGAATGGAGAAGTTGATTCAATACAGAGATTTAGATCAGTTCGTATACAATGTTTTTCTCGCAGTAGGTTGTTCTGAAATTCATGCAAGGCAAGCAACCAAAACACTTTTAGATGCTGATCTGCGCGGGATTGATTCTCACGGAGTTGCAAGGCTGTCTGGGTATATCCGGCTCTGGGAAGTCAATCGCATCAATGCGCAACCCAATATTCGGATCATCCATGAAACTCCTTCGACTGCGGTGGTTGATGGTGATAGTGGGTTGGGACTTGTAGTTGCTCCATATGCCATGTCGGTCGCTGTAGAGAAAGCTAAAAAAGTTGGAACGGGGTGGGTGAGTGTATGCAACAGCAATCATTTTGGTATCGCTGCATCACATGCCATGATAGCATTAAATGAGGAAATGATTGGGATGGTGATGACCAATGCCAGTGCTTTGGTAGCACCAACTTTTTCCAAAGAAAGAATGCTGGGAACAAATCCCATTTGTGTTGCTGTACCAGCAGGTGAGGAACCGCCTTTCATAGCTGATTTGGCAACCACAACTGCTGCAAATGGTAAACTGGAGATTCTCCAGCGAAAAGGTTCAGATGCGCCCTTGGGTTGGATGCAAGATCAGGAGGGGTATCCCATTCAAAATGCCCATGCACTAAAAACAGGTGGAGCATTGCTTCCATTGGGAGGCGACAGGGAACATGGCAGTCACAAAGGATATGCGTTGGGGGCCATTGTTGATATTTTTTCTGGTGTATTGAGTGGTGCCAATTTTGGCCCATGGGTACCACCTTTTCCTGCGTATGTACCCATGCCTGAAAATCAGCCTGGAAAAGGCATTGGACATTTTTTTGGCGCCATGCGTGTTGATGCTTTCAGAACATCGGAAGCATTTAAAAAAGATATGGATTTGTGGATACGCAGATTCAGAGCAGCAGCACCGATTGATTCAACACAGAAAGTTTTGATACCGGGTGATCCAGAACGGGAGTGTCAGGCAGACAGAGAAAAGAATGGAATACCTATCGTGGATGCAGTATGGACGGATCTGCAGTCAATCGCACAAAAATTCAACATCAAATTATAACTTTGCCATCCAATAAAAATTGACTGCAATGAAAATCATGAAGTTTGGTGGGACCTCCGTAGGAAAGCCTGAAAGAATGTTCCAGGTTGCTGAATTGATAACGCGGGATGAAGAGCCCAAAATTGTTGTACTCAGTGCACTGAGTGGAACTACCAACGCATTGGTTGCTATTGGTGATGCATTGGCGAGTGGAGACAAGCAAAAAGCAGGAGAATTGATTGAGTCATTGTACGCGCATTACAGCAGTTTTATTTCCGGTTTATTAAAGCAAGATGCCAATCAACAGAAAGCATCCAGTATCATCAATGAGCACTTTGACTTTTTAAGAATCATTCTGAAAGTGTCATTCAACGATGCATTGAACAAAGATATTTTGGCGCAGGGTGAGTTGATGAGTACAAAACTTTTCAGTTGTTACCTTGATGAAAAAGGAATAGACCACCATTTGCTACCTGCATTGGATTTTATGACAATCGATGCCAATGACGAACCACAGGTGCCAGTCATCAAATCGAAAATTGCAAAAGCACTCGACCAGTATTCCGGAAAAAAACTATACATCACACAAGGGTATATCTGTCGAAATGCCAAGGGGGAGGTTGATAATTTGAAGCGTGGAGGAAGTGATTACTCTGCATCCCTCATTGCAGCAGCTGTCAACGCGACTGTATGCGAAATATGGACAGATATTGATGGCATGCACAACAATGATCCCCGGGTTGTTCAATCCACCAAGCCTGTTGAGCAACTCAGCTTTGATGAAGCGGCAGAGTTGGCATATTTCGGAGCTAAAATTCTTCACCCTGCATCCATATGGCCTGCACAACATTACAATATACCGGTAAAGTTGCTCAATACAATGCAACCAGAGGCAAAGGGAACCATCATTTTGAAAGATGCTGAAAGGGATGGAGTGAAAGCAGTAGCTGCGAAAGACGGAATTGTGATGTTGAAGATCAAGAGCAGTAGGATGTTATTGGCGTATGGTTTTCTGAGAAAGATTTTTGAGGTATTTGAAAAATACAAAACATCCATTGATATGATTACCACATCAGAAGTGGCTGTATCAGTTACGATTGACAATACTCAATACCTCGATGAAATTTCAAAAGAACTTCAGCCATTGGGAGAACTGGAAATCATTCATCAGCAAACCATCGTTTCAGTAGTCGGAAACAAATTGACACACAACAGTAATTTGATGATGCGTTTGTTTGATTCACTCAATCATATACCCGTCAACATGGTCAGCTATGGGGGAAGCTTGCACAATGTATCAATACTGGTTCCTACCACATTAAAGAATGATACGCTGAAAGCCCTGAACAAAGGCTTGTTCGGACTCGACTGATGCAGCAACGCAGGAATTAATTTCGAAATGCTGATTATAAAATCAGCATCGCATCTCCGTAGCTGAAGAATCTGTATTTATCCTTGATCGCTTTCTTATAAGCTTCCATTGTTAAATCATAGCCTGCGAATGCACATGCCATGATCAGCAACGAAGTTTTAGGCAAATGGAAATTGGTGATCAGTGAATCACAAATAGAGAAATCATGTGGCGGATGAATGAAAACATTTGTCCATCCTTCTGATGGCTTCAATAATTTTTCTGCAGTAAAGGTGCTTTCAAGCGCTCTCATGGTAGTTGTTCCAACAGAACAAATGCGATGCCCCTCTGATTTTGCCTTGTTTACAATTTTGCATGCTGTCTCATCCACCTTGAAATATTCAGCTTCCATTTTGTGCTTGCTCAGGTCCTCTACCTCTATTGCTCTGAAAGTTCCGAGTCCAGTGTGGAGGGTAACCTCTGCGAAACGGATTCCTTGAATTTCAAGTCTTTTGATCAGTTCAATAGAGAAATGCAATCCAGCAGTTGGAGCAGCAACGGCACCTTCGTGTTTTGCATATACTGTCTGATAGCGCTCTTTGTCAGTCTCGTCTGGTTTGCGTTTGATATACTTAGGAAGAGGAGTCTCTCCAAGTGTGTTAAGAATCTCTTTGAATTCATCATCGCTTCCTTCAAATAAAAAACGAATGGTTCTTCCTCTGGACGTGGTGTTGTCAATTACTTCAGCAACCAATTCCTCTGCATCGCCAAAATACAATTTGTTACCAACCCTTATTTTTCTTGCGGGATCAACGATGACATCCCAGAGCCTGTTTTGTTTGTTCAACTCTCTCAGAAGAAATACTTCAATCTTGGCTCCAGTTTTCTCTTTTCTGCCATACATCCTTGCAGGAAAAACCTTTGTGTTGTTTACAACAAAAACATCTTTTTCTTCAAAGTACTCCTGTATGTCTTTGAACATCCTGTTTTCAATTACACCGGTGTCTTTATGAACGACCATCAATCTGGAGTCCTCTCTTCTTTTGGCAGGGGTTTGAGCGATAAGGTTGAGTGGAAAATCGAATCTGAATTGAGAAAGTTTCATGCTTTTTAAAATTTTAAAATGCCTGAAACAAATCATGATGTCAATGAAAAGTTGACACCTCGCATCAAACCTGATCTTACGGCACCAGATTTGTTTTGGCAATTGAGCTGCAAAATTAGCAAAAAATGTCCTTTTGCAGTATAAATCTATTCAGGTTTGGAAGGGGGGATGTGGATATCAAAAGCGCAAGTGCCTGACGGTTAAGCCGTTGTTGATCAACTGCTTGAGGGATTCAATGCCTAAACGAACATGGGTTTCGACAAAGTTGGCGGTCACTTTCTTATCACTTTCCTCTGTTTTTACACCTTCTGGAATCATGGGTTGATCGCTGACCATGAGAATGGCGCCGGTAGGTATTTTATTGTAAAAACCAACGGAGAAAATGGTAGCGGTCTCCATGTCTATTGCATATGCCCTGATTTCCTGGAGGTATTCTTTGAAGTCAAGGTCATGTTCCCAAACTCTTCGGTTGGTGGTGTATACTGTACCTGTCCAGTAATCCAACTTATGGTCCCTGATGGTGGTGGAAATGGCTTTCTGAAGTGCGAATGCTGGAAGTGCCGGCACTTCTGCGGGAAAATAATCATTCGATGTTCCCTCGCCTCTGATTGCTGCAATTGGTAAGATCAAATCTCCAATTTTATTCCTTTTTTTCAGTCCACCGCATTTGCCTAAAAACAATACTGCTTTGGGTTCTATGGCTGTGAGCAGGTCCATGATTGTCGCAGCTGTGGGGCTCCCCATTCCGAAATTGATGATCGTGATTCCATCTGCTGTGGCTGATTGCATTGGCTTATCTTTTCCCAACACTTCCGCATTGTTCCACATCGCAAACAAATCAACATAATTACTGAAGTTGGTGAGCAGTATGTATTCACCAAAATCTTCCAGTTTTCTTCCAGTGTACCTGGGCAACCAGTTTTTGACGATTTCTTCTTTGTTTGTCATCTCTTTCTTTCATCAAAATTACTGATTACTTTGCAAGCATGATTCCTTTGTCATTCCCCGAGCCAGATTTTAAAGTCCAAAACTCAGGCAGGGGACCTGAAATATGGGACCGTTTCAGAAAAAAATGGGTCATGCTTCAGCCGGAGGAATGGGTTAGGCAAAATGTATTGAACTGGCTCGTCAAGGTTCATCAAATCCCTGAATCGCTTATTTCTGTTGAGAAGGGACTTCAAGATGCAAGCAAAAAACGCTATGACATTCTGGTATTCAATCAGTCGCATCAACCATGGATGATGGTGGAATGTAAGTCGACCGAAACAATGCTCGATGAATCCGTGTTGATGCAAATTCTGTCATATCATAGCAGTGTGCAAGTCAATTATATCGCAATTACAAATGGGCATCAGTGTCACATTGCAGCATTAAAAAAAGCGAACCAAATATGGCTCGCCTCTTTTCCGATTTTTGAACAGTAATATACTAAGGAAAGATTCCGAGTTCCAAATAGCTGGTTCCGACTTTTTCAATGGCAACTACAAATGCTGCAGTTCTCATGTTGGGGATGTCTGGATATTTATTCCAGCATGCAAATATTTCGTTGGTTGCTTTGATCATGGTGTCCTCTAATCCGCTGCGTACGAGGTCAATTTCATCCGGACCGTGTACAAGAATTTTTCTTTGCTCTGGCGTAATGGTATTGCCTGTCATGGATTCAATTTGTGCAACGATGTTGGCATTTTGGTTTTCCATGAATCTTTTTTCCAACCTTCCGTATGAAACGTGACTCAAATTTTTCAACCACTCAAAGTAAGAAACTGTCACACCACCCGCATTGAGATACATGTCTGGAACAACGAGAATGCCTTTCTTGGTGAAGATGTCATCAGCTTCAGGCGTTAATGGACCGTTGGCTGCTTCTCCAACAATTTTTGCTTGAATTTTATCCGCGTTGTGTTCGTTGATTACATTTTCCAATGCAGCAGGAATCAATATATCACATGGAGCTTCGAGTCCATCTGTATTTTTATCGAAATTCTTCGC
>JBEAYH010000039.1:0-19767 GCA_041159435.1 Bacteroidota bacterium
TTTCATAAATAACTGCATCCGTTGGGAGTCCCCCGATATTGCTGGATAGATTGTTCCGGTTGCTGAAAACAGGTGACTGATCAAGATCCCAATCGCGCGGATTGGTTGTCTTCATGTCAATTACAACTGCTCTTTTGCCGTTGGTACCGACTGCTTTTGCATATGGATCTGGCACTTCGTTCAACCATTTACCATGTGTGTAGATTTTAAATGCATAATACATCCCCTTCAAATTTTTCGCAATGGTTTTTGTCCAGGTTCCCTGCACACTTTTCTGCATCTCAATTGTTTCAATAGGAGTTCCGCCAAGTGAATTTTTATAGAGGACAAGTGCAGCTTTTTCTGCAGTGGGACTCCAAATTTTAAATGTAGATGAAGCAGGAGAATATGTGAGCCCTAAATCAGTTCCCTGGTAAACAGGATATTTTTCTGGATTGAAAAATTGACTGAAACCAAAGAAACTATTGATCATAATGATGAGGGTGAATAAAAATTTTTGCATCTGCAGTGGTTTATCATGCAATCTAATGAATTTCGGGAGCGAGCGACCAATGAGCAGGTGACCTCCATAAACCAGAGAGCAGCAACTCCCGCATAAAGAAAAATTCTTTTGGCAGTTTATCATACATTTTTGAAAACAATTCTTCATGTGCCAAAATTTCATTCTTCCACAGTTCACGATCCACACTCATTACATCATCATACTGCTCTTTTGTAAATTTCAATTCTCCCCAATCAATGTCTTCATACAAAGGCACCCAACCAATAGGACTTTCAATTGAAACCCTTTCACCATAGATTCTTTCCACAACCCATTTCAGCATCCGCATATTGTCGCCAAATCCCGGCCAGAGAAAATTGCCATCCTTGTCTTTTCTAAACCAGTTTACACCGAATATTCTTGGTGGATTTGGAATATTTCTTCCCAGCTGCAACCAATGGTTGAAATAGTCAGCAATATGATAACCGCAGAATGGAAGCATGGCAAAGGGATCTCTTCTTACTTTACCTATTTCACCGAACGCAGCTGCAGTAGTCTCTGAGCCCATTGTAGCAGCGAGGTATACACCAAAGTTCCAATTGAATGCCTGATATAAAAGTGGAACGGTATTGCTTCTTCTTCCCCCAAAAATAAATGCACTGATCGGTACTCCTTCAGGATTTTCCCAAGCAGGATCGATGCTCGGACATTGATGTGCCGGTGCAGTAAATCTTGCGTTGGGATGTGCAACAGGCTGACCACTGGCGGGATCATGCAATTCCCCTTTCCAGTTTTTTATTCCTTTGGGGACTTCCTTCGTCAATCCTTCCCACCATACATCTCCTTCGGGTGTAATACCCACATTGGTGAAGATGCTGTTTTTGGAAAGTGCTGCGATGGCATTGGGATTTGTCTTTGCATTGGTACCAGGTGCAACACCAAAATATCCAAATTCAGGGTTGATGGCATATAATTTACCATCCTTGCCAGGTTTGATCCAAGCAATATCATCACCAACTGTTGTTACTTTCCAACCTTTCATATCTCCCGGAGGAATCAACATCGCAAAATTTGTTTTTCCGCATGCACTTGGAAAAGCTGCAGCCACATATGTTTTTCGGCCTTTTGGATCTTCCACTCCCAAAATCAACATATGCTCAGCAAGCCATCCTTCTTCTTTCGCCATCACAGATGCGATGCGCAATGCAAAACATTTTTTACCGAGCAGCGCATTTCCGCCATAACCAGAACCGTAAGAGACAATGGACCTGTCCTCTGGATAATGAACGATGTATTTTACTTGTGGATTGCAAGGCCAGGGAACGTCTTTTTCACCAGGCTGCAGAGGAGCACCCAATGAATGCAAACATTTGATGTATTCTCCATCCTGCCCGATTAGGTCCAACACTTTTGAGCCAACTCTTGTCATGATATGCATGTTGACCACCACATAGGGTGAATCTGAAACCTGAACTGCCATCTTAGAAAGTGGAGAACCCAATGGTCCCATGCAAAAAGGAATCACATACATGGTCCTTCCCTTCATTGAGCCCCTGAAAAGAGCTTTCATCTTGGCTTTCATCTCCTTGGGATCGACCCAGTTGTTCGTAGGACCAGCATCTTCCTTTCTTCTGCTGCAGATAAATGTTTTATCCTCCACCCTTGCCACATCACTCGGATCTGAGTTGCAGGCGTAAGAGTTCGGCCATCTTTCTTGATTTAATTTGGTGAAAGTTCCATTTTGGACAAGCAGGTTGCACATTTCTTCGTATTCATCCTGGGAACCATTGCACCAATATATGTTTTCAGGCTTACAGACATCCGCCATTTCCTGTACAAAATTGATGATGTCTTGGTTTTTAAGATCTGAGGGTTGATTGGTTTTCATTTGGTAAAATTTCAAGACCAAAATTACTTCAATTGTGGATCAGACCTCCTTTATTTCTGCACTGTAAATCAAGAATCTGTGCAAAAAAATTCATTAACTTAGTTAGTCGAATGCAGCTGCCAATGAAATTCAATTCCATTGAACCCAGAAGTACAAAGAAAGTTTATTTCTTCACCATTTTTTTAATCGTTTTACTTATAGTAGCAGGATTTTTTCTGATGCAAGAAAAATCTGGCGAAGAAGCAATACCGGATGTGGTTGATTTCAACTTTCATGTAAGACCCATTCTATCTGACAGGTGTTTCAAATGCCATGGTCCGGATGCCAATAAAAGAGAAGCCAATCTGCGTTTGGATACAGAGGAAGGTGCATTTGCTGCACTCAAAGATGATCCTTCTCGCCATGTAATTGTGCCTGGTGATGCAATGGCTTCTGCACTTTACACAAGAATTGTTTCTGCTGATACATCAGAAATGATGCCTCCTCCCTCATCCAATCTTTCACTCAGCAAGAGAGAAATTGCTATACTGAAAAAATGGATCGATCAAGGAGCCAAATACAAGAAACACTGGGCTTTCATTGCACCTGTAAAATCAACTGTACCAGACATAGATGACAAATACAATCCACGCAACGAAATAGATCACTTCATTTTCAAAAAATTAAAGGAGATCGGTTTGGAACCCAATGAAGAAGCCGAAAAGGAAGCATTGCTGAAGAGGGTAAGCATGGATATCACTGGATTGCCACCCACCGTTGAAATGCAGGAAAAATTTTTGAAAGATCCATCACCAAATGCGTATGAAAAAATAGTGGATGAACTGTTGGCCAACAAACATTACGGTGAAAAAATGGCTGTACCCTGGATGGATCTTGCCAGGTATGCTGACAGCCACGGATACCAGGATGATGGTTACAGAACCATGTGGCCATGGAGGGATTGGGTGATTCATGCTTTCAATCAAAATTATCCTTATTCAACTTTCCTCACCTGGCAATTGGCAGGTGATCTGTTACCCAACCCATCGAAAGAGATGCTGTTGGCAACTGGATTCAATAGGAACCATAAGATTACCCAGGAAGGTGGTGTGATTGATGAGGAATACAGAATAGAATATGTAACAGACAGAACCAATACGTTTGGAAAAGCTTTTATGTCGATCACACTCGAATGTGCCAAATGCCATGACCACAAATACGATCCTGTTTCTCAAAAGGATTATTACAGCATGTTTGCTTTTTTCAATCAGGTGCCTGAAAAAGGGTTGGTTGGAGACATACAACTTGCATCGCCGGGTGATCCTCCCAATATGCAGATCACCACAGAGGATGTAAAAAACGTCATGAAATTCATCAACAAGAAAGATACTGCTCCCGTTGTGGTGATGGTCATGAAAGACAGTGTGGGCATTCGACCTACCAGGGTGCTGCGAAGGGGCAATTATGATCAACCCAGCGATACGGTTGATATGAATACGCCGTCAAGCATACTGGGATTCAGTACAACCAAGTATGAAAAAAACAGATTGGGATTGGCCAAATGGATGATCAATCCGAAAAATCCACTTACCTCACGCGTGTTTGTCAACAGGGTTTGGAATGAATTTTTTGGGAGAGGATTGGTAAAGACCGTTGGTGATTTTGGCATGCAGGGAGAACTTCCGAGTCACCCTGAACTATTGGATTGGTTGGCAGTAGACTTTATGGAAAAAGGTTGGAACATCAAAAGATTGGTCAAGATGATCGTTACATCATCGACCTACAGACAAAGCACCAAACGTACCAATAGGAAGCTGCAAAATGACCCAGACAATAAATACTTGAGCTACTACCCCAGACTGAGACTCAGCGCTGAATTACAAAGGGATCTGGTCCTCTCGGCTGCAGGTATTTTAAACAAAGAAATTGGCGGACCCAGTGTGAAACCCTACCAGCCCAAAGGTGTATGGGAATCCACAACATCCGGCAGAGGTGAACTTGCGAGATATGTGCAGGACAAAGGCGATAAATTATACAGAAGAGGTTTGTACCATTTCATCAAGCGTACTGCTCCTCCCCCTGCTCTGCTGATCATGGATGCCAGCACCAGAGACCAGTGTGAAGTCACAAGATCAAGAACCAATACTCCACTGCAAGCGTTGGTCCTGATGAACGATCCTCAAGTGCTGGAAGCTGCGCGTGTGTTGGCACAAAACACTGCAAACCTCAACCTGACAGATGAACAAAAATTGAAGCGGGTTTTTCAATTGATTCTTTGCAGAAATCCGAGCAACAAGGAAATGGAGATGCTGCAAAATTATTTTGTGCAAGAGAAAAATAAATTCAATCAAAACAAGATAAAAGCCTCCTCCTTTATAAAGGCTGGTGAATATGCACAAATCAAGACAAAAGATTTGGGTGAGACAGCAGCCCTCATGCAAGTCAATCAACTTTTATTCAACCTTGACGAAACAACTGTAAAATGAAAATGGAACAGCAAGAAAAAGAATTCAGGTTAAATGTCACCAGACGACATTTTTTAACCAAGGCTGGATTGGGACTTGGAGGTGCTGCATTGGGGGGACTGCTCTTCAAAGATCAATTTATTGGTGCAGATTCCGAAGCAGCTATGCAACTGGGTGTTGCACAGTTTGCCCCAAAAGCAAAAAGGATCATTTACCTTTTTCAAAATGGAGCTCCTTCACAATTGGAAACATTTGATTACAAACCATTGTTGAATAAAATGCACGGCGAAGAACTTCCTGCATCTATCAGGATGGGACAACGACTGACGGGAATGACCTCCAACCAGGAAAAATTTCCACTTGTGGGATCTACTTTCAATTTTGCACAATATGGTCAATCAGGTGCATGGGTTTCAGAATTGTTTCCACACATGGCCTCCATTGTGGATGATGTATGTTTTATCAAAACAATGCATACCGAAGCGATCAATCATGATCCTGCGTTGACTTTCTTTCAAACCGGAGCACAACAAGGCAACCGTCCCAGCATGGGCGCATGGATGAGTTATGGACTGGGGAGCGAGAATTCCAATTTGCCATCTTACTGTGTACTGTTGTCGAGAGGAAGAGGCAATGGACAGGGCGTGTACTCCAAACTATGGACCAACGGCTTTCTTGACAGCGTTCATCAGGGAGTTGTATTCAGCAGTGGCGAAGATCCCGTCTTGTATTTGAACAATCCTGAAGGGCATGATAAACAAAGCAGAAGAGACATGCTTGATATGCTCGCAAAATTCAACGCAGCGTCCTTTGAAAATGTCGGCGACCCTGAAATCAAAACCAGGATTCAGCAATATGAGATGTCATATAGAATGCAAAGTGCCGTTCCAGAATTGACTGACTTCAGCAAAGAAACCAACAGCACCATCAAACTATATGGACCAGATTGTCTGGTACCTGGAACCTATGCCGCGAATTGCTTACTCGCAAGAAAACTATCAGAATCTGGAGTACGTTTTGTTCAACTCTATCACCAAGGCTGGGATACACATGGAAATTTGGAAGGTGATATGCGGATGCAGGCAGAAGATGTAGACCGCGCAAGTGCTGGATTGATCAAGGATCTGAAACAAAGAGGATTGTTGGATGAAACCCTTGTCATTTGGGGAGGTGAATTCGGCAGAACAAATTATTGCCAAGGCAAACTGACAAAAGACAGCTACGGAAGAGACCATCACCCAAAATGTTTTTCACTGTGGATGGCAGGCGGTGGCACCAAACCCGGAACGGTATACGGCGAGACAGATGAATTTGGATACAATATTGTGAAAGACCCGGTAAGCGTACATGATTTTCATGCAACCGTGCTTCACCTGATGGGCATCAATCATGAACAGCTGACATATAAACATTTGGGAAGAAGATACCGGTTGACAGATATTGCAGGAGAAGTTGTCCAAGGAGTGATTGCATGATGAAAAAGAATCAGCTACACATTCAAATCATAGGCTCATTGTTAATGCTTTTGCAGGCATTGATGATTGTCATGTCAATTGTTTCATTGAATGAGATACCAGTGTGGTTCCAACAAATTGGACATCTGCATCCCGTATTGCTCCATTTACCCATTGCATTCATCGTATTGATTCTACCCTTTTCACTCTTTTTCAAAAAAGAAAATGAGCAGGAAAAATTATTCATGAGTTATTTTCTGCATTATACAGCGTTGCTTACAACCATCACCGCTCTGTTGGGACTCTTGTCGGCCTCATCCAATGAATATGATGCTGAGATATTATTTAAGCACAAATGGTTGAGCATTTCAACTGCTATCCTCTCTCACATACTGGTATATATTTTTCAAATCAGTCAATTCAAAAGAACTGCATGGCTGATCAGTGTGATTATCGTGCTCATGATTGTTGGAAGTCACTTTGGAGGCAGCCTTACACACGGTGAAGACTACCTGAATTTTAGCAAAGAAGAAATTAGTTCCAAAGAATTTAAGCCACTGACTGATTCAACACGCATCTATCAAGATATTGTTCAAACTGTACTGGTCAACAAATGCATTGAGTGTCACAACGAGAAAAAACAAAAAGGCGGACTCAATTTAACGTCTTTCGCATCCTTTCAAAAAGGCGGCAAGACAGGTACCGCATTTGCAGTTGGTGATCCCGATCAAAGTCTTTTCATTCAACGTGCACTGCTGGAAATAAATGACAACAAGCACATGCCCCCAAAAGGCAAAATGCAGTTGAGTACAGAGGAATTGTTTTTGTTCAGGGAATGGACCAAAAGGAAGGCAGACACCTTATTGAAATTGCATCAGATTGAAGCTACAGATACACTGCGAAAAATCATTGAAAAAATTGTGCAGTTTACATCAGTCAAAAATACCTCAAAAGACTACCCATTTTCTAAAGCATCTGAAGAAAAAATAGCATCATTGAATTCTCCTTTTCGAAGAATCTTGCCATTAGATGTTCATTCGCCCGCCTTGGTTGTGAAATTTTATCTGAAAGAAAAATTCAGTATACAACTGTTGGAGGAATGCTCACCCATTGCCAAACAGGTAATTGAAATCAACTTGTCGACCATGCCTGCGGATGATAATATTTTCAAACATCTACCGATGTTCGAAAATTTGGAAAAACTGAATTTGAATGGAACCTTGATCAGCGGGAAACAACTTTCAGCATTGAAATCCAACAAAAAGCTCTCCACCATTTACCTGGCAAATACCTCTGTAGGTATGGCTGATGTGGAAGCCTTGGGGTCCCTCCCATCCGTCCAATCAGTTTATTTATGGAACAGCAAAGTGACCGATAAGGCTGCAATGACCTTGCAGCAAAAATTTCCCCAGATCAAATGGAACATTGGATACGTTCCAGATGAAAAAGAATTGTTGAAACTGACACCTCCATCCACTGCCAATACAGAAAAAATGATTCTCGATCAAGGTGAGCTGGTTCAATTGAAACATCCACTTCCCGGTGCAGCAATCAGATATACAATCGATGGTACAGTTCCTGATTCTGTGAACGGCATACTCTATTCCAAACCTTTTAGCATCAGTGGACTCACACAAGTCAATGCGATTGCTGTTTCAAAAGGTTGGTTATCCAGCAATCCATCTACATTCACTTATTTTTTGAAAGGTGCAAAAGCCGACTCAGCAGTTCTTCTCCACAAACCTGCTGACAGATACAGGGCAAACGGATCCGTTGCGTTGATCGATTTCAACAAGGGTACTCCAGCAAATTTGAATTTGAATTGGCTTGGTTTCAGAGATGAAACGATGAAAGCAGCTTTCCATTTCAGTCAACCTAAACAAATCACCCAAGCTGTATTGAGTATTGCAGACAATACAGGGGCATATGTATTTCCACCTGAAAAAATTATTATAAAGGCAGGGGCAAATAAATCTAATTTAAAAATCATTGGCTCTATCAATCCCATTCAGCCCAAAGCCCAAAGGAGTGCAGGCATCTTACCCATAACTGTTCAACTCGCTGCGGGGATTTACCCCTATATTGAAATAGAGGCCATCAATGTACAGCGCCTGCCCAATTGGCATCCCGGAAAGAAAGAAAAGGGATGGGTGTTTGTCGATGAGGTCTTTTTCTATTAATTTCACGGGTTCATAGATTTTTTTTGATCTCCCAGCAAACCATACAGGAAATCCAAAGCAGGATTGACATCATGGATGTCGTCGGCAACTTCGTTAAATTAAAAAGAAGAGGCACCAATTATCTTGGTCTATGTCCTTTTCACAACGAAAAAACGCCTTCTTTTACTGTTTCCCCTTCCAAAGAAATATATAAATGCTTTGGATGCGGAAAAAGCGGAAATGCGATTGGATTTATCATGGATCATGAAAAATTCACTTATCCAGAAGCACTGAAATGGCTGGCAAACAGATACAATGTAGAAATTGAAGAGACTGAAAGCAGTCCAGCTTATAAAGAACAACAACAAGTAGCAGATAGTCTTCATATCCTTAATCAATTTGCTGCCAAATTCTTCTCCAAACAATTATTGGAAACAGAGGAAGGTCAATTGAATGCACTTGAATACCTGAAAGAAAGGGGATTCAATGATGCCATCATAGAGAAATTCGAAATCGGTTATTGTCCTGAGGGAGGCGATGTTTTCACGAAGGAGGCCATCAAACAACAATACAGCAGCGAGCTGTTGAAGAAAAGTGGATTGTCGACGGAACGCAATGGACAACTGGTCGACAACTACCGCGGCAGAATTATTTTCCCAATACACAATCAAAGTGGTAAAATCATTGGATTTGGTGCCAGGGTTATCGGAAGCAGTGACCGTGGACCAAAATACATCAATACCCCTGAGAATGAGCTTTATGTAAAAAGCAAGATTTTATATGGTTCCTATTTTGCTAGACACCCGATAGATAAATCCGATGAGTGTTTTTTGGTGGAGGGGTATACAGATGTAACAGCCATGCATCAAGCAGGCGTTGAAAATGTGGTTGCATCGGGAGGAACATCGCTGACATCAGATCAATTGAGGTTGATCAGGAAGTACACCAATAATCTCACCATTATTTATGACGGAGACAATGCCGGCATAAAAGCTGCATTGAGAGGACTTGATCTTGCCATTGAAGAAGGCTTGAATGTTCAACTGGTTTTGATACCCGACAAAGAGGATCCCGACAGTTATGTAAAAAAGGTTGGAGCAGACGCCTTCCGAACTTTTGTAAAGGAGCACAAAAAAGATTTCATCCTTTTTCAATTAGACATTGCATTACAAGACGCCGGATCCGATAGCAGCAAGAAGGCTGCTGTTGTAAATCAGATTGCAGAATCCATATCCAAATTGAACCGGGCAGAAGATTTCACCAGGCAGCAAGACTATATCAAACGTTGCTCCCACCTGTTGAAAATAGATGAGCAAGGCCTTACTGCACTTGTACAAAAATTCAGCAGAGAAAAAATTGGCAAAGAGGAAAAGAAATTGCAGCGCGAGGAAATTGCCAATGAACAATCCATTGCAGATGAACAACAAGAGGCAGTAATCGATCTGTTGTTCAAGGATGAAATGAATGAGCAGGCTGTCCTGAGATCGCTGATTGAATTTGGATCTAAATCCTGGGATGAAAACAAATCTGTGGCAGCGTATATTTTTGATGAGATTGATAAAGATGGACTGGAGGAGTTGTTCGACAATAAATTATTGATCAAACTTCTGCAGGATTATAAATCAATGCACCTAGATGGACACACCCCCACCGAGAAACATTTTTTATACCATACAGATCCCGCCATCAATCAAATGGCTGTTTCACTCTTAACTGAAAAGCATAGCATCAGTCCAAATTGGGATAAATTTTACAAAGGAGAAATACTTGGCAGGGAGGAAAAATACAAGGAGGAGGTAGTTTCCAGCATGACCTATCTCAAACTCAAGAAAATCAAACGCCTGATTCTCGAGAACCAGCGGGATCTTGAAAACGGACCCTCTGAGGATGATATGATCATCTTGCTGCAAACACATCGCCATTTGAAAGAGCTTGAAATGGAATTAATGAAACATATCGGAACAGTCATTTTTAAATAACCTTTTACATAGGATCAACATTGATTTGTATGTGTACAGATTTGAGAGACGTTTCACTTTGCAACATCAATATACTTTGCTGAATCATCATCCTCGCCTGGCTGTTCTGCTCACTGTTTCTGGGGAGTTTCAGTAAAATCTCATAGATATATTTATTTCTGATTCGATTGATGACAGGTTCAGCGGGTCCTATCAAATAATCACCAAACGTTGGAGTCAATCGATTTGAAATAAAAGTAGCAGCACCCAATGCTTTTGACTTATCTGTATGCTTAAAAAATATTTGAATGAGTCTTGTGAATGGAGGATAGTGAAACAATTTTCTTGAAGCATACTCTTTTTCAAACATTGATTGATAATCGTGTGCAATGACCCACTCAATAACAGGATGCTTCAATTGTGTGCCTTGAATAATCACCCTTCCTTTTTCTTTTCTTCTTCCTGCCCTCCCACTGACCTGCTCCATCAACTGGTATGCTCTTTCATTGACCCTGAAATCAGTAAAGGAAAGCAACCCGTCAGCATCCAAAATCCCCACCAACGTAACATTTTCAAAATCCAATCCTTTTACCACCATCTGCGTCCCCACCAAAATATCCATTCTGCTTTGCTCAAAATTCCTGATCAAATCTTCATGAGCAGCTTTTCCCTTTACGGTATCTACATCCATCCTTGCAATGGTATGATCCGGAAACATTTCTTGTAGATGCTCTTCAACTTTCTCGGTTCCAAAATTTTTTTCGATCCAATTGTTGGATCCGCAAGCAATACATGTTTGAAAAACCGGGTAACTGGTACCGCAATAATGGCACTGTAGTTTATGTTGCAACTTGTGATAGGTCAGTGTAACATCGCAATGGTCACAGTGTGGAATATTGCCGCAGGTTCCGCAAATTTTGTACGGAGTATACCCTCTTCGATTTTGAAAAAGAATAACCTGCTTCTGCTGCTTCAACGTTTCATCAATAGCTGACTTCAGGGTGTCGGAAATTATTTTTCTGACCATTTTATTTCCTTCCATTGCCCGCAGATCTGCCAGTTCAATGGATGGCATCTCAACACCACCGTATCTTTCGAAAAGTTCAACCAATCCATATTTACCATTTATTGCCTGCGCATAAGACTCAATACTGGGCGTGGCACTGCCCAGCACAACTTTAGCATTGCATTGCTGCGCATAATAGAGTGCAGCATCTCTGGCATTGTATCTTGGAGAAGGATCTTGCTGCTTAAAAGAAGCATCTTGCTCCTCATCCACAATGATCAAGGAAAGGTTGGAGAATGGTAAAAACAGCGAGGATCTTGCACCAAGTACAATCCTGATCTCGCCCTTCTTCACCCTGTTCCACAACTCAACACGCTCATTGGGATTGAATTTTGAATGATAGATCGCAATATAGCCTCCAAAATGTTTTTCCAATCTGCGGATGATTTGCGCAGTAAGGGCGATTTCTGGAAGCAAGTACAGCACTTGTTTGCCTTGCCTGATTTGCTCTTCAATCAATTGAATGTAGAGCAGGGTCTTCCCACTGGAAGTAACACCATGCAGCAGGCATATATTTTTTTCAATCAAATTTTTCTTGACTTCATTCAATGCCTGCAGTTGTTTTGAAGTAAGTTCAAAATCGATCAATACCTCTTTTTCTTTGAGATGGATACGATCAACTGTTTCCTTTGTAACCAATAGGATTGATTTATCAATCAACCCCTTGAGTTGTGCACTGCTTGCACCGGATTTCTTCAATAAATCTGATTGCTTGACGATGCCATCCTTTTTCTGCAAATGCAAATAGGCCAACAACAGTTCGAGTTGTTTTGGCGCCTTGTTCGTCCATTGATTCAGCAACGTTGAGAGCGCCTGCTCTTCGTGATAATTTGGATGAAGCCTGATAAAGTTTTCTTTCTTTACACTGTACTTCTCCTTAAGAGACTCCCATGCAAAACATACTTTTTTTTCAAGCAGACTTTTTACAACCGGATAAACATGGGTTATATCCAGAATCTCCTGCACTTCCTCTAGTTTCAATTCCTTTTTTAACAGCAGTCCCTCTGCAACCAGGTATTCTTTTTCATCCAAATCCGTAAAATCTTCTCCGTATTCATCATTCCAAATCAGAATTGTCTCACTGCTCAATTTCAAATGAGTCGGCAATGCAGCAGCCATCACTTCACCTTCAGAACACATATAATAATGTGCGATCCATGTCCAGAGTTTCAATTGCTCCTCATATACAATAGGCTCCGGATCCAACATTTGAAGAATGGATTTAGGCTCAAATCCTTTTGGCGCCGTTTGTGAAACCGATTTGACTACTCCGGCATATCGCTTTTTTTTTCCAAAACTCACTTCAACCCTTACACCCGGAACAGCCATGGACTCCATTGATGGAGGAATATGGTAGGTATATGTTTTTGGAATGGGGATCGGTATGATGACTTCAGCGTACAAGATGAATCAGGATTGTTGAAAATATTTTTGATGGATCCAGGTTGCTTTGTATTCCAATAGTTTTTCACTCATCTTGAACTCAACTATTTTTTTCAAAGCTTTGTAATCAGCATCCGGATACTGAGCTGGATCAATGGGTTCTAAATAAACAGCACGTGATTTGCCAGGAGTAAGTGTGAAAAAATGACGATAGTGCATTCGGTCAAATGCATCGAGATAAAGGATGGGCTGAAGTGGCTTACCGGTCTCCACTGCAAGCTTGAATGCGCCATCATACATCTCCTTAAGAGGTGCATCCGCCATGTTGAAAGTGCCCTCTGGAAAAACAAGAATGGATACTCCTCTGGCCAGGACCTTGCGCAAATCATCCAAACTACGGGCACGGTCTTCTGCACTCGAGCGATCAACCGTTACGACACAAAATTTATAAATAAATCCAAAGATGGGAATTTTCAAGAGTTCAGCTTTCCCGATTGGTCGGAAATGGTGTTTGACTGATAAGATGGTGATAACGGCATCGATATAGGCGATATGATTGGCAATAAAAATATATTGCTGATCTGGCAGTGGTTTTGATTCATAAATATATTGCTGATGAATGCCGATGAGCTTGAACCAAGATCCTCCGAAAAAACGAAACAGGTTGTACATGATATTTCCGCCCCGGATTCTTCCGAGCGGAAAGCAGATCAGCACGCAGGGAAATGATATCAAAATAATGAGCATGAAGAGTGAATATGCATACAGGCAATACAGCATCTGAAAGGGGAAAAGTAGGTACTTCACTCGTCAATAGATTATGTTCAAATATACACCTTAGGCGTTGTATCTTTGCAGCCTTGTGGAAACCGCTAAAACCATAGCACTGCATACCCTTGGATGCAAATTGAACTTCTCTGAAACGTCCACCCTTGGACGCATGATGGAGCAAGAAGGATTTATTAAAAAAGAGTTTGAGGACGTGGCTGATATCTATGTCATCAATACCTGCTCTGTAACAGAAAATGCCGACAAAGAATGTAGACAACTGGTCAGAAGGATTCAAAGAAAAAATGAAAAAGCAGTTGTTGTAATCACCGGCTGCTATGCACAACTCAAACCGGAAGAAATTGCAAACATTCCAGGTGTGGATTTGGTACTGGGTGCTGCCGAAAAATTCAACCTGCCTAAACACCTAAAGGATTTTGCGAAAGGTGATGAAACGAAAATTTGCAGCTGTGATATAGATGAAGTCAATCAGTTTCATGCTTCTTTTTCACTCACCGACAGAACAAGAACATTTTTGAAAGTACAGGATGGATGTGATTACAACTGTTCCTTTTGCACCATCCCCATGGCAAGAGGTAAGAGCAGGAGCAATCAAATTGAACAGGTGCTCAATGATGCAAAGAAACTGGCTGCTCAGGGTGTAAAAGAAATTGTATTGACTGGAGTTAATTTAGGCGACTATGGAATCATTGATGGAAAAAGAACAACTGATTTTTACAGTCTATGCAAGGAGCTTGACAACATAGAAGGAATCCACCGTTACCGAATTTCATCCATAGAACCCAATTTGTTAACAGATGAATTGATTGAGTGGGTTTCATCCAGCAAAAAATTCATGCCGCATTTTCATATCCCCCTGCAAAGTGGAAGCAATATTATTCTGGGTAAAATGAGGAGAAGATACAAAAGGGAATTGTATGCCGATAAAGTTGAAAAAATAAAATCACTCATACCCCATTGTTGCATTGGAGTGGATGTAATTGTGGGATTCCCTTCAGAAGATGAAGAAGCTTTTCAGGAAACATTTGATTTCCTGCACGGGCTCGACGTTTCCTATTTACATGTATTTACTTACTCAGAGCGCGATCATACAAAGGCATTGGAGATCAAAGAAATCGTACCCGTTCACATAAGAAATCAACGAAATAAGATTTTGCGCAATTTATCATTCCAAAAAATGCAATACTTCAGCACTTCTCAACATGGAAAGAAAAGAAAAGTACTTTTTGAACAGGAGAACAAAAATGGAATGATGGAAGGATATACAGACAACTATATTCGCATCTCTACACCATTTCGTGCTGAGTGGGTGAACCAGGAAGTTGAGTGGCAGCTTTGATCATTGCTTTCTATAATCAAGTGGCGCCTTGCGATCTCCTGCCAATGATTCGTATTTAAAACCAGTACCTCCCATGGATTTGTTCAGTTCATCAGTCGCCAATTGAATGACAGACGAATTTTGAAAAATTTCCTGTGCAGTCAATGCAATCGTTTTTGCAGCGACCATCATTCCTTTGAATCCGACGCTCATCCCATCACATGCAACTGCTTGCCAACTATGGGCTGGAATGCCTGGCACCCAGGTAGCGGTCGACAATCCCGCTGTAGGTACTACCCAACTGACATCCCCTACGTCGGTCGATGCGGATGTCAATCCATTCAAAGCATAGGGTTCAATCGTTTGGGCAGATTCAATCTTGGGCATATCGGTCGATGAAACGGTTGACCTTATTTTTTCAGCAAAAGACAATTCTTCAGCAGTGTATTTGATCCCCCCAACTTTTTCTAAGTTCTTTTGCATCAACCTCGCGAGTGTTTCATTGGGCAGGGTATTGTACAAGCCAGTCATGACCTCATGATTCACCGTTGTGCCTGTTCCCAATGCTGCAGCTTCTGCAGTGTTCATCAACCTTGACCATATTTTTTTGAGTCCATCGATGGTTGGTGTACGTATGGTATATTCCACTTCTGCAAAATCAGGTACTATGTTAGAAGTGACACCTCCTTTTTTGATGACATAATGAATCCTGGTCTCCTGCGGAACGTGCTCACGCATCATATTCACCATAAAATTCATGGCCTCGACTCCATCTAATGCTGATCGGCCTTTATCCGGCGCTGCTGCTGCGTGTGCAGCCACTCCACTGAACCTGAACAATGCAACCTTGTATGCCAATGTGGTAGAGGGACTCGCACTGTTGTGATCTCCAGGGTGCCAATGCAAAACAGCATCAACATCATTGAACACACCTGCTCTTACCAAGTAGGTTTTCCCGCCACCTGCACCCTCTTCTGCGGGCGTACCATAGAGGCGAATGGTTCCTTTTATATTGTTTTGACTCATCCAGTTTTTCACTGCAATTGCCGCAGCAATGGATCCTGTTCCAAATAAATTATGTCCGCATCCGTGTCCGTATCCCCCATTGATCAATGGCTTCCTGTCAGCAACTGCCTCTTGTGACAATCCGGGCAATGCATCCATTTCTGCTAATATGCCGATCACGGGTTTTCCAGATCCATACGAAGCAATGAAAGCTGTTGGAATATCAGCAATGGCTTTTTGAATGGTGAATCCCGCTGCAGTCAATTCCTGCTGCATCAGTGCAGTTGTTTTTTCTTCCAAATATCCAGGTTCTGCCCATCGCCAGATGGTAGCAGCCATTGAATCGAATTTGGGTGTGCGGGCATCCAGGTATGAAAGGATTCCTTTTGATGGTTCCTGTGAAAATCCTTCAAGGAAAAACAAAGTCGTAATCAGTAAAAATAAAAAAGGTCTCATTGAAACAATTTGAGACCTAATATAAATAGATTTTGCTGAGTATGAAACTTCTTTACAAATTGGAAAGACTCTCCTGCAACAACCGGATCTTCTCCAGTGCATCAGACTGCTTTTTCTTTTCCATGGTCACTACTTCAGGCTTTGCATTTTGTACAAATTTTTCATTGGAAAGCTTCTTCTCAACAGAAGAAAGAAATCCTTTGTAGTAATTCAACTCTTCTTCCAATTGTTTCTTTTGCGCAGAAGTATCGATTGACTGATTGGATGTAATAAAAAACTTATCACCACCGATGACCAATTGAATGGAATCGCTTACCACCTCATGGGTAAATTCGAATGATTCTGCATTTACCTGTTTGCAAAGCAATTCCTTAATGGCCGCCCATTGATCATGTGACTTTGACTGGCAATATATTTTGATGGATTCTTTGTTTTTGATCTGCGCCTTGATCCTGGCATCTCTGATGGCAGAGATGGCCTCTTTCAACTGCTCCCCGTTTTGAAGGGTTGACTGGTCGACTTTTTCTGTTCTGTAGGATTGATCTATCTGTTTCACACAAATATCTACTGCTTGATCTTTCAGCAAGTGATACATTTCTTCAGTCACAAATGGCATAAATGGATGCAATCTTTCAAGCAATACTTCAAAAAACGATACCGCCTTCTCAAGATGCTTTTGATCCATGGGCTTTTCAAATCCCGGTTTGATCCACTCCAGATACCAACTGCAATAATCATCCCAAATCAGTGAATACAGCGTCTTGAGCGCTTCGCTCAACTTAAATTGATCCATCAATTGATCAACTTCCTGTAAGGACTGATGGAGACGGGCTTCAAACCATTGATGTGGCCAGTCGTTTGACAATGATATTTCTTCCTGTACAAGATTTGACTTGGATTTTTCTTTCCAGAGTTGGATCAACTTGAGTGCATTCCAAATTTTATTGATGAAATTTCTGCCTTGTTCATTGGATGCCTTGTCCCACAACAAATCATTTCCTGCAGGAGAAGCAATCAAAATACCAAAACGTACAGCATCTGCACCGATCTCATCGATCATTTCCAGAAGATCAGGTGAATTACCCAACTGCTTCGACATTTTTCTGCCAAGATTGTCACGAACAATACCTGTGAAATAAACATCTTTAAACGGCTTCTCCCCGATGAACTCATAACCTGCCATGATCATACGGGCAACCCAGAAGAAGATGATCTCAGGTGCAGTTACAAGTGTTTGTGTTGGATAATAATATTTCACATCCTTGTTGCCTGGATTGGAGAGTCCCTTGAACACTTCAAAAGGCCAGAGCCAGGAGGAGAACCATGTGTCGAGACAATCTTCATCCTGTTTCAACACAGGATTCTCAACATTGTATTGTGCTGTAAATTTTTTCTTTGCGTCTGATTCATCCATCGCTACAACAAACCTTCCTTGGTCATCGAACCAAGCTGGAATCTGGTGACCCCACCAAAGCTGACGGGATATGCACCAATCCTTGATGTTCTCCATCCAATGTCTGTATAGGTTCTTGAATTTAGCAGGATGAAAATCTATTTCACCATCGTTCACTGCATGAAGTGCGGGTGCAGAAATTTTCTTCATATCAACCCACCACTGAAGCGACAGCCTTGGTTCTACGACCACATCTGTTCTCTCAGAAAATCCAACCTGATGGACATACTCTTCTATTTTGTCTATATGTCCGTTTTGCTGAAGCATCTCAACAATTTCTTTCCTGGCCTCAAAACGATCTTTCCCAACCAACAGTTGTGCTTCCGCATTAAGTGTACCATCTTCATTTAAGATATCGTAAACTTCTAATCCATGTTTGATACCAATTTGGTTATCGTTCATGTCATGCGCAGGAGTAATTTTCAATGCACCCGTTCCAAAGTCCATTGCAACATATTCATCCCCTATGATTGGAATTTTTCTGTTGATGAGCGGAACAACTGCATAAGATCCTATCAAGTGTTTATAGCGTTCATCATTGGGATGAACTGCAATGGCTGCATCTCCCAAAATGGTCTCTGGCCTTACAGTTGCGATGATGATATAATTTTTTTCTAAAGGAAGTGCCGAACCATTTGCATCCGTGAGTTGATACTTCAGGTGATAAAGTTTTCCTTGTACTTCTTTAAAGATTACTTCTTCATCACTCAGCGCAGTTTTTGCACGTGGATCCCAATTGATCATTCTTTTGCCACGGTAGATATATCCTTTTTCGTAGAGCGTATTGAAAACATGAATAACAGATCGATAATAATCTGGATCCATTGTAAAACTGGTCCTGTTCCAATCCAATGAGCATCCCAATTTTTTCAATTGCTGCAAAATAATGCCGCCATATTTTTCCTTCCACTCCCATGCGTACTTTAAAAATTCATCTCGGCTGAGACTTGCCTTTTGAATGCCGCGTTCCCTGAGCATTTGCACCACTTTTGCTTCGGTTGCAATGGAAGCATGATCCGTACCAGGCACCCAGCAAGCATTCTTACCCATCATGCGGGCTCTGCGGACTAAAATATCCTGTATGGTATTATTGAGACAATGTCCCATGTGCAAAATACCAGTCACATTGGGAGGAGGAATTACAACAGTATAGGGCTCACGATCATCAGGCGTGCTTTCAAAATATTTTTTATCCAACCAGTGATGGTACCACTTGGCTTCAGCAGTTTTGAAGTCAAAATTCTTGGACATCTCCATGTTCAGGCAACGATTTGGGGCCCAAAGGTAACAATAAAATCTTGGTCCTCAGCGGATTATCATACAAATGGATGAGGACAGTCATTGTAATATTTGTTTTGATCAATGAATTTAGATTTTTAAAATAAATAAATGAAAATCAGATTCTTATATGAAGAAATCGCAACAGCAAAACAGGTATGGAGTTTGGATAGATAAAAAACAGGCCACTATCATCAAGGTCGCGCCCGATGGAACAAAAGATTACATCAAAGTAAAATCACATGTTCCTTTTCTAGAGCGTTTCAAAGGTGAGGCAACCTCTAAAACTGGACTTTTTGGCACAACCCTTTCGAGAGAGAAAAAAATCCAGGGAAGACAAAACAATTCAGTTCACCATTTTATCAAAGAGGTGGTATCAAACCTTGATCATGCGAATGCCATTCTTATTCTTGGATCAGGAGATACCCGATTTGAATTGCAAAATGCCATTGACAAAAGCAAGTCCATGAATGGCGTTTGGGTAGAAAACAAGGCGAGTCCTAGAATTCCTATCAGGACAATTGAGACTGAAATGGAAAGGCATTTCAACTTCCATTTTAAATAAACATCAACAGAATCATCTTAGAGAAATTTTAGTCACTAGTTTTGACTTCTATTTCTCTGAAGATGTATGC
>JBEAYH010000043.1:0-19195 GCA_041159435.1 Bacteroidota bacterium
TCCTATCTCTGATACAACAATCAGCAATGGTATTTTAAAAACCATACAGAACACAGGACTCAGAGGCAGGTGGGAAAAAATCAGTGATCATCCCAAAACTATTATTGATGTTGGCCACAACCCCGATGGAATCAAAGAAATTTTGCGACAACTTTCTTTAACAGCGTATAAAAATCTGCACATAATAATAGGACTCTCCAAGGACAAAGACTACGTAGAAATTTTATCTATGCTCCCAAAAGATGCCAGCTATGCATTTACAGAAGCAAATATTCCGAGAGCACTTGATGCTTCAACCTTAAAACAGGAGGCCAATCAATTCAAACTAGAAGGTTCCACCCACAACAATGTCAACGATGCGCTTGCTCATGTAAGAATGAAAGCAGATCCCAATGACCTGATTTTGATTTGTGGAAGCCTGTTTGTTATTGGAGAGCTGGATTGCTAGTCAATATTGCAAGAATCCAAGTTTTTCCAATGCATAGAAGAGCGCAGTGGCATGCATGCTTTGAACAATTTGATTGGATTTAAGCAAGTGTTTAACTTCTTCCAATTCTAATAAATGAACTTCAATTTCTTCATGTTGATCAAGCGCTTGTTCCGCAACTTTCCTTCCACCTTTTGCGAGATAAAAATGCATGAGATTGCTGTTTGTGGAAGGATTGGCAGAGGTTTTTCCCAAATATTCAAATGAAGTAAAGACATATCCTGTCTCCTCCTTCAATTCTCTTGCAATGGCTTCCTCAAGACTTTTATCTTCTTTGTCTACACATCCTCCCGGAATCTCCATCATGGTCAATCCCAAGGCATGCCTGTACTGTCTTTCAAAAATAAACTTTCCATCCTCGGTAAGTGCCACTGCGGTGACCCATTCCGGAAATTCATACACATAATAAGGATCAACCATTGATCCATCAGGCTTTATGCACTTATCCTTCCTAATTGTAAACCACAAATCCTTGAAAAGGTATTCAGAACTGATCGTTTTCCAATTCATGCCTTATTTGTTCCATGTTAATAAAACCCGCTCATTGTTGTCCTTTATTCCAAGTGCAGCCAAAGAAGCAGCACTCATTCTAAGCATGAGTCCGTCGTTCTCTTTTGCAGGAGTCAGTGGACCCAGCACCTTGGCATAAACGATTCTTTCGCTTGATTGCAATTGTATTTTTACAATCGTGCCAGGCAAAACCTCATTGATCAATAAATAATATTTACCATCTCTCCACCCGGTATTGCTTTTGAAATATCCATAGTTCGAACAATCGGCGGAAAAAGATTTTCCTTCAGAGGACTGCTGCTGGAAAGCTGATTTAAAAAATCCTGCACTTGAAGAATTTTCCTGCGCAACCAAAGCAGTATGAAGAAAAAGTACACCCGTAAGTATTAAAACCCATGTTTTCATCTGAGCAACAAATGTATCAATATTTACATTTAGTCGCCCTTTAAGAAAATTCTCCATGAAACCGGGTAGTTGTTCTTCAGGCGGTTGCGAATGATTTTAGACCAGCCAAGAGCTATATTTTGATACGTTACAAGACAGGTACCATCTGGCATTGCAGGAATTTCAAGATCATCTTTTCTCAAATACTTGCGTGCGTCTGCCAATGAAAGATCAATACTTCTAAGGTTGGATGCAAGCAATTCACTCAAAGCAAGTTCATGATCCGGCACAAATCCCTTTTTCATCAATGCGCCTAATCTTATACCAGACTTTCTAAGCCTAAGATGTTGTTTGAACAAATTCCTCTTCTCTGCAATAGATTCATCCATTCCAAATAGCATGCCGTCCTCCTCAAAAACAACAAGCTGATTGGTTTTCACCCATGCTTGCAGCTCGGTCATATTTTTTAGCGGATGTAGTTGCTGTATTGTTGAATGAAAGGAATAATCTAACCCAGAACTTGTTTTCTGAAATACACTGCAGAAAAATCCTTCTCCCTGCAACTGATCAGGATAAAACCGATATCCAATGCCGCCTTTTTTATCAGACGAAGTTGTAACAATACCCCAATCATCCGGCATTTGTACTGCAACAGATTCCACCATTCCGCTATCCAGTAAAAAATCAACATTGTATTCGTTTTCTTCACGAGAATAGGAACAAGTACTGTAAACCAGGAAACCGCCAGGTTTGAGTACAGCGATCGCATCATGTAATATTCTTTGTTGTCTACCCGAGCAGAAATCAACATGCTTGGTACTCCACTCACCCATTGCATCCGGATCTTTTCTGAACAATCCACTTCCACTGCAAGGGGCATCCACTAGTACTACATCAAACAGTTCTCCCAATACTTTAAAATCTTTTGGATCGTTGTTTGAAATGAGTGATTTGGCAGAGCCCCACTTAACAATGTTTTCATTCAAAGCAGGAAGTCTCGTTGAAATGATTTCATTGGATAAGACCAGATCAAATTGATCCATGGAAGCAAGCAATGTGCTTTTCCCTCCCGGTGAAGCACATAGATCAAGTGCTTTTAAATTTTTTTGTCTAGGTAATACGCTCTTCACAACATGATCTAGAAACATGCTTGAAGCCTCCTGAACATAATAGGCGCCTGCATGCAGCAGCGGATCGAGTGTGAAACTTGGACGTTCGTTTAAATAAAGTCCTTTTGTACACCAGGGTACATGGCCTGATATGAGTCCCTCGAACAATCTTGTATGATCAGAAACTTTAAGCGGATTTGTTCTTATGGAAACAGCAGGACTTTCCTGATGTGCACTGAGAAATGACGCAGTATTGAATCCCCTACACCCGATCAATGAACCAATAAACTCCTCTGGCAATCTCATTTTGAAAGAATGGCAACAGCTTCTTGTAATGTAGCATCAAATTTCAAGAGAACCTTGGACAATACTTCAACTCTTTCCTTGGTTTCCATCCAATTGGACTCTTCTATTCCCTCACGCAGACCAGGAAGCGTTTTTACTCCATATCCTGTGTAGTACCCAGGTGCATAGATTTGATGTCTGTACCAGGGCCTTCTTGGAAGTCCCTTTTCATCCAATAATTTTTGCTCAGCCTGATAAAGCAGCTGATTCAGTTGTTTCAATGATGCCGGATCCAATTGATCTGCTTTTTTAGAATATCCACTTAACAGGTCAGTTGTTTTCTTTACTTGTGCGAGCGCATTTTCAACTGGACTGAAATCAATGAATGGAACAGAGGGTTTGGATGCAGGATGCTTGAGATTTTCTTTGGGATCAGCAGCAAGTTCATATACCTTATCAGCAATCAATTTGTTTTCTAGTTCTACTTGTGTTCTGTTTTGCTCAATCAATGATTTTATCTCTGAAAAATAAGTATTGACAGTATTGGTCAGAATTGAATAATCAAATGGAAGCACATCAGCATTCGCCATTCTCAACAGCATTCTTCCTGCTGTTTTGGCCAAAGCAACCCCATACAACAATCCAGGATCTTTGAATCGGATAAAATGATCATATGAATCATAAATAGAGTGATACTCTCCCCCGCTCCCTTCTCCACCAAATCCGACATTTCCGGAAGGGATTCCGAGGTGTTGAAAAAACGGAGAATAATCTGAGCCTGCGCCCAATGCCGAAATTTTCATGTATCTGTTGCCATAGAGTTTGGATTTGCCTGCAACATCAGCACTTGCAATTGTCCTTGCATATCTTCTCTCTAAAACCGAGACGCTTGTTTGGGGATCTTTAACTTCAGCAGCAATTTCATTGACATACTTCTCCAAGGCGTGAGAACCTCCAAATCCCATAAAACCCCTGCTGTTTCCATCAGAATTCAGATACATCACTGCTTTTTGCTTTAATTCGTCAGCATGGTCTTCTACCCATTCTGTAGATCCCAGCAAAGATGGTTCTTCACCATCCCAGGCACAAAAAACAATTGTACGTTTGGGTCTGATTCCCTTCTTTACCATTTCTCCAATTGCCCTTGCTTCGTCCATTTCTGCAACCATGCCGCTGAGTGGATCAGATGCGCCGTTCACCCATCCATCATGGTGATTGCCTCTGATGATCCATTCATCCGGAAATACCGATCCTCTCATTTTTGCAATCACATTGTACAGTGGTTTAAAATCCCAATTGAAAGCAAGTTTCAAATGCACCTTGTTTTCACTCGGACCAGCATGATAGGTGATTGGCAAACTCCCCCTCCATGATTCAGGAACAACGGGACCCTTCAAAGATTTTAACAATGGCAATGCATCTTCATAAGAAATGGGAAGAACCGGAATTTTCATGATGGTTGTGATCTCCTCTCGCTTCAAACGTTTGGCATCGGGTGTTGAACCAATAAATGGCGTAGTTGGATCGCCAGGATAAACAGGCATGTCCATCACAGAGCCCCTTTGCACAGATTGCTCAGGACGAAATGGACCTACAGGGTATACATCACCCTGAAAATATCCATCCTCATGGGGATCTGAATAGATAAGACATCCAACTGCGCCATGCTCTGCTGCAACTTTTGGTTTGATGCCCCTCCATGATCCTCCGTATTTTGCAATAACGATTTTCCCCTTTACACTGATGCCCATTTTTTCGAGCACCTCATAATCAGCCGGAACACCCCAATTGACAAAGACAAGTTCCGCGGTGACATCTCCATCAGCAGAATATGCATTGTAAGTTGGAAGCTGTTCAGACAATTGGGATGATGTGCGATCCTCCTTCAATGCTGTCTCCAACAATTTGGCCTTGTAGGGATTGGGTCCCAAGAGTTCAAGCTGCCTAACTTTTGGAGTGGGGAAAAGCACATTGTAGGATGCAATTTCTGTTTCATATCCCCACTGACGAAAAAGGGTCGCCATGTATTCAGCATTTGCCTTTCCTTGAGCTGAGCCGATATGATGGGGACGTGCAGAAAGAAACTGAAGCCATGTGTCTTGATCCTTGGCATTCAGGTATCCATCAAATTGTTTCTCAACATCCAATTGTTTTGAAACATTCCCAGAAAAAAATCCAGATATTTTTTGTTGTGAAAAAGAAAATGAAAGTGACGTTAAAAGTCCGATGGTAATTAAAAATCGCATGTACTGAAGTTTAGATTGCTTAAAATTAAGCATTCCAAACTATGCATGAAGAATATCTGCATCAGAGATTTCTGACTTCCGCCAAAAGATCCTGCAGTGCTTTTTTGGCATCACCGAAAAGCATGGAAGTCTTGGGCTGGAAGAAAAGCTGGTTTTCAATGCCTGCATAACCAGGCTTCATGCTTCGCTTGTTTACGATCACATGCTTGGCCTCTTCTACCTCTAGGATCGGCATTCCATATATTGGAGAGGAAGGATCAGATTTTGCAGCGGGATTGACCACATCGTTTGCACCCAGGATAAGCACAACGTCGGTATTTTTAAATTCCTCATTCGCTTGTTCCATCTCCAGTAATTTCTCATAGCTAACGTCTGCTTCAGCCAGCAATACGTTCATGTGCCCGGGCATTCTACCTGCAACGGGATGGATCGCATACTTCACCTCAACACCTTTTGCTTCCAGTGCTTTTTCAAGCTCGTGGCAAACGTGTTGTGCCTGTGCTACTGCCAAACCGTATCCTGGAACAATCATTACTTTGTTTGCGTAACTCATTACAACAGCGGCATCGCTGAGCGTTACTTCTTTATAGGTCCCTCCAGTTGGCGAGGAACTGCCGGCAGTTGTTCCACCACCAAATGAACCGATGAGTACATTTTGAAGCGAACGGTTCATGGCCTTGCACATGAGTATCGTCAATAAAGTACCGGCTGCTCCAACAAGTATTCCACCCGTGAGCATCACTTTGTTGTCATAGAGAAATCCGCCACAGGCGGCTGCAACACCGGTAAATGAGTTCAACAACGAAATCACAACTGGCATATCTGCGCCTCCGATGGGCAACACAAAAAATATTCCGTAAACCAGCGCGAGCGCAACAACGGCATAGAAAAACAATTCAATTTGCTCTGGGCGATTGATGATAGTATGCCCGGCCAACAAAAGTGTCATCAACAATAAAACAATGTTGATGATATGCTGTCCTTTGAACGCAAAATCTTTGATGCTTCCATTCAACTTTCCCCAAGCAATCATACTGCCTGCAAAAGAGACGGTTCCAATGATGAGTCCCAGCATGATGATCAACAAACTTGTTTGATCGGTGCTTGCTGCCTCACTCGCATGTACCAGGTGACGAAATTCGATAACTGAAATCAATGCAGCGCAGGCTCCACCCATGCCATTGAAAAGACTCACCATCTCAGGCATGGCAGTCATTTGTACACGCTTTGCCATCAGTGTTCCTGCAATGGAACCAATGATCAGTGCAGCAAAGATCCAGGCATAGTTGCCCAGTTTTTGACCGTTTTCTTCATATAAAAAGATGGTTCCCAGAATAGCAATCAACATTCCGACAGCGGCAACCATGTTTCCATTCCTGGCAGAAGCTGGATTGGACAACATTTTTAATCCGACTATGAATGTTACAGAGCCGATCAAATAACAAAGCACGAGAAGATTCAGTTCCATTGGATCCAACTTTTGAATGAGTTATTTTTTCTTCTTGAACATTTCCAACATGCGGTCTGTAACTACGAATCCCCCCACCACATTCAAGGTTCCCAGCAATACCGCGAGAAAGCCAAGTACCAACGCCAGCACATTACCCTCCTCCGCTTTCCCCATCACAATGATAGCGCCAATGATGACTACACCATGTATGGCATTTGCACCACTCATCAATGGAGTATGCAAAACACTTGGTACACGACCAATCACCTCAATACCTACAAAAATCATGAGTGCAACCACATAAATCATTTCCTGATGTGTGGCAATCCATTGAAGAATTTGATTCATACGTTCTATTTTAAATATCAAGCCTGAGCACGTGCACCTTTCACAAGGTCATCCTCTGTATCTAATATCAACTTGCCTTCTTTATTAATGATGAGCTGCAAGAAATTCAAAATATTTTTACCATAGAGTTTACTCGCATCAGAGGGCATGGTGGCAGGTAAATTGCTGTCACCGATGATTTTGACTCCATGCTGTTCAACGGTTTCACGATTCTTGGTAAGTGGAGTATTTCCTCCGGTGGACGCTGCTAGATCGATGATTACACTTCCCCTTCTCATTGATTTGATCACATCTTCTGTGATGAGTATGGGAGCTTTCTTGCCAGGAATTTGTGCAGTTGTTATGATGATGTCTGCTTTTGCTGCACTCTCTGCTATTTTTTGTGCCTGATTTTTTTTGTACTCATCAGATTGCTCCACTGCATATCCTCCAGCAGCAGATGCATCAGCAGCACCTGGAATTTCAATGAACTTGGCACCTAAACTTTGTACCTCTTCTTTTACAGCTGGGCGCGTATCAAATACCTCTACGACCGACCCCAATCGCTTTGCAGTGGCAATCGCCTGGAGTCCGGCTACGCCTGCACCCAATATCAATACTTTTGCAGGAGCGATGCTGCCGGCAGCCGTCATAAACATGGGAAAATATCTTCCATATGCATTTGCAGCAGTCAATACCGCCTTGTAACCAGCAATGTTTGCCTGACTTGACAAAATGTCCATGCTTTGTGCTCTTGTCGTCCTGGGCAACAATTCCATGCTGAAAACAACAGCACCTTGTTTGTTCCAGTTGTTGATTCTTTCAGTTTCAAATCTTGCCTGATACATTCCAATCAACACTACTCCATTTCTGATGGAAATAGAAGGAGCGTGGATAGACAACACTACGTCTGCGTGATCGGCAATTTCCTGAGATGACTTGATTTCAGCACCTGCAGCAAGATAATCTTCATCAGAGCAAAATGCATTCATGCCAGCTCCGCTTTCAACCCAAACCTTGATTTGTTTTTTAGTTAATTGTGCTACACCTTCTGCGATAAGTGATACCCTGGTTTCAGGGGACACTTCTTTTAAAACACCAACGACCATGGAGTTCAATTGAGTGTCAAAAATAATCAAAAATTTGATCAGTTTTGGAGCATGCTTTTAGAACCTAATCATAAAATCAAGCTTTTCTTTGAAATCTTTTTTAAAAAAAAGGATTCCCACAAAAAACAAATCGATAGAGCAGGTTACTTTTTCACTTTTTTTGATTTCTACCCATCGTTTTTCAGATGCCGATGAAATTCTGATGCCACTGAAAACGTGTATGTCCATCAGACCAGCTTGTTCTTCGTTTTTTCCGTAATTCGAAAACGTTTGGTTGTTGTCAAACAAATGGTGATGGATCTGATGATGCTTGTAATAGTTACCCATCCGTTGGATCAACTTTCGATACTTCTCTTCTGATGCATGTCCGAAACTTGGAATGGGGAAATCAACGGTGGAAGACTCCTTGCATTTTTTCATTAGGATCTGCTGGATAAAATCAAAGACAAATGGTGAGTGAATGCCGTGACCTTTTCCGTTTGATGCTTTCAGCCAGAAAAAAATGTATTTGATCAGCAGCATTCCCTTGCTATACATCAAAGGAAAATTTTATGATTTCTTGCGTTGCCAGGTCTCAAAACGATAGGCATACTGATGTTTCTCATCCTTTGGCATTTCCTCAGTAGAGACCAATTGAAATTTTGTTTGATCGATGGCATCTATGTATGTGTCAGCATCCGGAAATTTTCCATCCACCCTGGTTAGATAAATATTATCCGCCTCCGGGATGATTTGCCTGTACAATTCACTCCCTCCAATTACAAACAACTCTTTGTACCCTGATTTTTCTGCCAAGGCCATTGCATGCTCCATACTTTCTGCAGCAACCAACAGTTGACTTCCTTGAATAAGAGTAGACTGCCTTGTTAATACAATGTTCATTCTTCCGGGCAGTGCTTTGGAGCCAATGGATTCAAATGTTTTTCTTCCCATCAAAATAGGCATCCCCCAAGTAAGGTTTTTAAAAAACTTTAAATCGTTTGGTAATTTCCAAAGCAATTGATTGTCTTTGCCGATGGCATTTTCAATGGAGGCGGCAACTACAACAGATAAGATCATCCAAATATTTTTTATACTGCTACTGGTGCTTTGATGGCAGGATGGGATTGATAATTGATCAATTCAAAATCCTCAAACTTGAATCCAAAGATATCTTGAACCGCTGGATTGATTTGCATGGTTGGCAATGGCAATGGATTGCGTGTCAGCTGGAGTTTTGCCTGTTCAAAATGATTGTTGTACAAGTGCACATCTCCAAAACTGTGCACAAAATCACCCAACTTCAATTTACAAACCTGTGCAACCATCATGGTAAGCAGCGCATATGAGGCAATATTGAAAGGCACTCCAAGAAATACATCTGCAGATCTTTGATAAAGCTGGCATGATAATTTTCCATCTGCTACGTAAAACTGAAAAAGTGAATGGCATGGCATCAGAGCCATTTGAGAAAGTTCAGCTACATTCCATGCACTCACAATCAAACGTCTGCTATCTGGATTTTTTTTAATCTGATCAATCAAGTCAACAATCTGATCATGCGTTTTTCCGTCTGCGCCTTGCCATGATCTCCACTGCTTTCCGTAGACTGGACCCAATTCACCATGTTCGTCTGCCCATTCATCCCAAATGCTTACCCCATTTTCCTTGAGGTATTGAATATTGGTCTCTCCTTTCAGAAACCAAAGCAGTTCGTGGATGATGCTTCTCAAATGAAGTTTTTTGGTGGTCACCATCGGAAAACCATCTTCCAAATTGAACCTCATTTGATACCCAAATACACTCCGTGTGCCAGTCCCTGTTCTATCACTTTTATCCGTTCCGTTTTCTAAAATATGCTTGAGTAAATCATGATACTGTTGCATAGTGTTTATTTTATCACCTCATGAATAACTGATCCGACATTGCCGCTTGGCATTTGGATTTTCAACATAGCAGCAACGGTAGCCGCGATATCACTCATGTAAACCGTTCGATTGGATTTACCCTGTTTAACACCCCAACCCATCCACAACAATGGTATGTGTGAGTCATACGGAAACATTGAACCATGCGTTGTGCCTGTAGCACCACCAAAGAAATAATTTGGTTTGTAAACAACCTGCACATCACCAGCCAGTTTTTGATTGAACCCTTTTTGAAACATCTCTTTGAATTCAGCAGGAAGATTAGCTGCATTGATTTCTGCATTGTCAAAAGCCGTCAACACATCTTCATCCTTGTTCAATTCATTGATGAAATATGTTTTTACTGCTTTGAAATCGAGTCCCAATGAATCAATATATGCCCTATCCAAATAAAACTGATAATTTGCTTGTGACTCAACCAGTCTCTTCAATCCGAATTTTTTCAAGGTCTCCGTCTCGGCTTTTTTATTTGATTTCATCGACTTCCCTGGCAATTTGTTTTCTGCCATAAAAGCCGGCACGTGAGCAACGGCATGATCAGCAGTCATGAAAAACAAATAATTTCCTTTTCCGATTTTCTTGTCAAGGAATTCGAAAAAATCAGCAAGATCCCTGTCAAGTTTTATATAATTATCCTCCACTTCTACTGAATTCGGACCAAATGCATGACCAATATAATCGGGAGATGAAAGACTGATGGCAAGAAAGTCTGTGATGCTATCGGCTCCCATTTTCTCCCCTTCCACTGCAGCTTTTGAGAACTCCAATGTGAGTGTATTGCCCCATGGGGTTGAAGCAATGGCACCGTAATTTTTTCCAATATTGGATTCAAGCTTTCTGGGGAAAGGTGACTTCACGTATGCAGGATCAGCTGTATTGCTTTGCACATAGCTTTCAAAGGGATAGCTGAGTTCCCAATTGCGTTTGTACAAGCCATCGACCCATTTTCTCTGATTGAATGCATTGGCCCAGGGACTCAGTTCCTTTGTGTACCAAGTGCTTGTAACAAAGTTACCTGAAGCAGATTCGTACCAGTATGCTGCATCTCCTGCGTGTCCTGCTGGTAAAATGCTGCCTCTGTCTTTAATAGCAACTCCAATAACCTTTGACCTGAAATTGGTCGCCAATTCAAGTTCATCTGTAATGGTTGTTGATTGCAAATTTTTGGGCGACATGGGCTCTTTGTTCCCGTTTCCTCCAACAATTTTTACATCATCATCTTCCACACAATACACCATGCGCTTCTGGCTTCTATCATACCAATCATTCCCCATGATGCCGTTGATGGCAGGAACGGATCCGGTATAGACCGAAGCGTGTCCGGCTGCTGTAACCGTCTGCGCGTATGAAATATAAGTGTTTTCACAAGTGAAGCCTTCATTCAAAATGCGCTTAAAACCATTCGCTCCATACCTGTGCTGATACCGATAAATATAATCCCATCTCATCTGATCGACCATCACGCCAATGACCAATTTAGGAGAAGGGGCAGGTTTTGCAGGTTTCTGTCCAATTGATAACAATGTAAAGGACAGGAGGAAGCTGAAAATGAGCAACTTTTTCATTCGTTTGTTGTTTGTGCTTACAACAAAGTTAGGGTATTGAAATCCGAATTAGTGTTGGATTTATGAACATTCCGGAAGCAGGATAATTCGAAAAAAATTATCTTTGCACAATAACAACATAACCTGTTCGTCATGGCAGATATTTTCGAAAGACTCATCAAAAACTACGGTCCAATTGGACAGCACCGCGAAAGAGCTCATGGTTACTTTGCATTCCCGAAACTGGACGGAGAAATCGGTTCCAGGATGAAATTCAGGGGAAAGGAAAAAATCGTGTGGAGTTTGAACAATTACTTGGGACTCGCCAACCATCCAGCAGTGAGAAAAGCAGATGCAGATGCAGCTGCAACCTATGGACTCGCTCTTCCCATGGGCGCAAGGATGATGAGTGGAAATTCAAATAACCATGAACAACTGGAGAGAGAGCTGGCTGCATTTGAAATGAAAGAAGATGCGATCCTCCTCAACTTCGGATACCAGGGAATCATGAGCCTGATTGATGTGCTTTGCTCAAGACATGATGTCATTGTCTACGATGCAGAAAGTCATGCTTGTATCATCGATGGACTCCGACTGCACCCAGGACACCGTTTTGTGTTCAAACACAATGATATTGCAGATTGTGAAAAGCAATTGCAAAGAGCAGAGGCTTTGATACAGAAACAAAATAATGGTGGCATACTTCTCATCACCGAAGGTGTGTTTGGAATGGCAGGTGACCAGGGAAAACTCAAAGAAATTGCTGAACTCAAATCCAAGTATAGTTTCAGATTGCTTGTTGACGATGCACATGGATTTGGAACATTGGGCAAAACAGGCGCAGGTGCAGGTGAAGAACAAGGCGTTCAGGATGAGATTGATTTGTATTTCTCAACATTTGCAAAATCAATGGCATCGATTGGTGCGTTCATCGCAGGACCAAAACAGATCATTGACTACATCAGATACAACATCAGAAGTCAGATTTTTGCAAAATCACTTCCAATGCCGCTTGTTGTTGGCAACCTCAAGAGACTAGAATTGCTAAAAACAAAGCCGGAGCTAAAAGATAAACTTTGGGAAAATGCCCTGAAACTTCAAAATGGTCTCAAAGAAAAAGGATTTGATATTGGGAAGACGGACTCGGTTGTTACACCTGTGTATATGAAGGGGGGAGTTGAAGAGGCCACTTCAATGGTTACAGATTTAAGGGAGAATTACAACATTTTCTGCTCTATTGTTGTTTATCCTGTAATACCGAAGGGCCACATCATTTACAGACTCATTCCAACAGCTGTTCATACCGACGAGGACATTCAGTTGACGCTGAAAGCTTTCGAAGAAACAAAAAAGAAGTTGGATCAGGGTGCGTACAAGAGTGAGGCCATTCCGCAAATGGCTGAAGCCTGATCAATGTTGAAGAAAAAAATTGTCATTGCAATTACTGGCGCGAGTGGATCTATTTATGCCGATCTGCTCATCAAAAAGCTCGGATTGATTCAAGATCAATGGGAGCAAGTGGCTGTTGTGTTTTCAGAAAATGCCAAAACAGTTTGGAAAACCGAATTGGGAAATGAAGACTATCAGAAAATTCAATTCCCCGTTTTCGAAAAAAACGATTTCAATGCCCCTTTTGCTTCAGGCTCAGGACAGTATGATACCATGATCATCATTCCCTGTTCGATGGGAACGCTGGGTAGAATCGCCCATGGGATTTCAGGCGACCTGATAACAAGGGCCGCAGACGTCATATTGAAAGAAAGAAGAAAGCTTATATGTGTTGCAAGAGAAACACCTTACAACTTGATTCATATCAAAAATATGGAAGCAATTACACTGGCTGGAGGAATTATTTGTCCGGCTACCCCTTCATTTTATTCCAATCCTCAATCAGTTGAAGACGTTGCATCTACAGTAGTTGACAGGGTAATTGACTTGGCTGGATTGAATATCAAAACCTATCGCTGGGGATCATCACCTTCATCTTAAATCGATCACTTCAACTCCCGGATACTTTTTGGGGTTGAAGCTGAAGCTGTCATCCGCGACACTTGCAGTGGTGTTGATGGAATTGATCGCGTATAAATATTTGTTGCCGTTCTTTTCAAAAACCTTGGTTGACATGATTACACTGGTAGATTTATCAACCTCAAGAACTACTTTGAAAAATGATTTTGTCTTATCGATGGGAGTCAGCTCAACTACTTTGTATGTCTTTCCACCCTTTTTTATATCCTGTCCAAGCACAAAAAGAAAGTCTTTGTCATAAAAATTGGTGAACAATTTTTGAGGAGTAATCGATCCTGAGCCATTGTCCAGAGAAGACACTTGAACCTCCTTTGCAGCAACATCGTATGTCCAGATGGTAGTACCATCACAAAAGATTTCCTGTCCTGTAATAGATACCCTGTATTTCACTCCTTTCATCAGAACTGTCCCTGCCTTTACACCTTGCACTTTACCTGCAGCATTCTCAATTTTCAATGCAAACGCAGCTTTGATGGCTTTGAAAGTTTTGAATTTGGCACTGACGGCGTCGAGCACTTTTTTCGCCTCCGGATCACTCTTCCCCATCCCTTTCGGTGCCTGGGCAAAAGATGGAACCATGATCATCATAGCAAAGGAAAAGATATAGAGACGTAGGGTTAAAAACATGATGGGTGGCTTGATGTATTAGCTGCAAAGAAAAGACTATTCCATTGATTTTAGAAACTGTTCGAGTTCATATTCGGTCTTGAAAAGCACCTCGCGTACCTTGCTGCCTTTGCTGGGACCGACGATCCCTGCAGCTTCCAATTGATCCATCAGGCGGCCTGCGCGATTGTAACCTAACTTTAATCGCCTTTGTATCAATGAGGTAGATCCCATTTGACTCTGAACAATCAAACTGGCTGCTTCATTGAACAAAGGATCTTTGCTGAGTAAATCAAGCTCACGGTCTTCGCTGTCTTTCTCATCAATGACCTCAGGTAGTTCAAATGCGGATGGATATCCTTTTTGTTCACCAACAAACTCTACCACTTTTTCTACTTCAGGTGTATCTACAAATACACATTGCACCCTGGTTACTTCACCCTGATAGGACACGAGCATATCACCTCGTCCGATCAACTGTTCTGCTCCGCCAACATCCAAGATGGTGCGACTATCAACTTTGGAAGAAACCTTGAAAGCAATCCTCGCAGGAAAATTTGCCTTGATGGTACCTGTGATGATGTTAACCGAAGGCCTTTGCGTAGCAACAATTAAATGGATTCCAATTGCGCGTGCCAGCTGTGCCAGTCGTGCAATCGGAGTTTCAATTTCTTTTCCTGCGGTCATAATCAGATCAGCAAACTCATCAATGACCAATACAATAAAAGGAAGAAATTTATGCCCTTTCTCGGGATTCAATCTTCTACCAACAAATTTTTCGTTGTACTCCCTGATGTTTCTGCAACCGGCGTCTTTTAATAAATCATAGCGCTCATCCATTTCAATGCAGAGTGCATTCAGGGTATTCACTACTTTTCTTGTATCAGTGATAATAGCATCTTCCTCTCCCGGCAGTTTGGCCAGAAAATGTTTCTCTATGATTCTATATAAACTGAGCTCAACTTTTTTAGGATCAACCAACACAAATTTTAATTGTGAAGGATGTTTCTTGTATAAAAGAGAAACAAGAATCGCGTTGAGTCCAACAGATTTACCCTGACCTGTTGCTCCGGCCATGAGCAAATGCGGCATCGTTGCCAGGTCGACAATGAAATTTTCATTGTCAATTTTTTTGCCCAACGCAATGGGCAATGCAAAATCATTTTTCTGAAATTTCTCAGAGCCCAGTAATGATCTCATCCCCACTATGCTTTTTTTGACATTGGGCACTTCAATTCCAATGGTGCCCTTACCGGGAATAGGTGCAATGATGCGAATTCCCAATGCAGACAAACTCAGTGCTATATCATCCTCTAGATTTTTGATGCGCGATATTCTTACACCCGCAGCAGGGATGATTTCGTAGAGTGTTACAGTTGGACCAACAGTTGCGAATATTTTTTGGATTTCAATATCATAATCCTGCAAGGTCTTCATGATCTGACTCTTGTTTGCTTCAAGCTCATGTTGATCCATCACGATTTTCTCACCAGAGTGTTGAGCAAGCAAATCAAGTGAAGGGTATTTGTATCCTTTTAAGTCAGCAATGGGATCAAATTTGGGGGAAGCCAATACGGACGCTGCAGTCTTTACAACATCGGTCTGCTCTTCCGCAGTTGGCTTGATTTCAAGTGGAAGTTCCTCCACATTAGACTCCTCGTTGACCTCATCAGGAGGAGGTGCTGGAGTGTTGATTATTGCCGGTGCAGGTTCAGAAATTGGTTCTGTAATGATATTCAGGGGGCCCATCAAAGGGTCAACCACCGGTGGAGGTTGAAACTGATTCGCCTCCTCATTTAATGAGTTCCCTTCAGTTAAATCCAACCTCGGCTGTACTTCCTCAGGTTCAAGCGCTTCATCAGCCAATGGCTGATCCAATGAAACATCCTGCTCGGCTGCAGATTTTTTCAAAGAGAAAACCGGCCATTTGAACATAGGATTGAATCTCCAAATAACATATGAGAATACAGAGAGAGAAAGCAAAGCAAAAGTTCCTGCCCATCCTATCACACTTTTCAGCCAATTGGAAGAGAATTTCCCAAATGCACCACCAAAATTGAATGAAGATTGTGGGGCAAAGAAAGCAGCACTTACGCTGATCACAAGCAATCCCATCATGAGGTACCTGATATTTCTCGCGATGGAAAACACGGATTTGTCAAACAATAAATTGATCCCAATAACAAAAAACAAAGAACAAAATAAGTAAGAGGCAATTCCAAATCCATATTCAAAAAATACAAATGCCACATATGCTCCAAAACTGCCAAGCAGGTTGTTGATTTCAAGTTCGTTGGGACTTAAAATCCTTGCACCCATGTCACGTATTTTGTCTTGATCCTCGGACCAAGTAAACAAATAAGAAGTAAAGGCAACAAATAAAAAAAAGCAAATGAAAAGAAATGCTGAACCAATAATCTTATGGGTTCTCTCATCCCGAAAAAGTGATTTAACCTCTATCACTTCTTCCTTATCATCAACCAGGATTTCTGCGTCAGCTTCAGGCTTGGTTGATTTTAATCGATTGGCCATTAATTGGTTTCGGTTTTGGATCTGTGAATCAGGGATAAAAATACATCAAATTATTTCCTCAGGAAAGTCCAAGCCAAATTGAACCACCCAATGATCATGAACAGTCCGCCAATTGGAGTAATCAGCGCGATGATTGGAGGAAATTCTATCGCTTGATATTTCAAAAAGGAAAGTAAATAAATGGAACCCGAAAAAAGGATTATTCCAATAGAAAACAATTGTGAGACAATACCCAAGCTCTTTTTTTCTGTATTCCCATTGATCAAACCAACAATGAGTATAGCAATACCATGCAGCATTTGATATTGTACAGCCGTCTGAAAAGACTGCAGGGATTCTGGTGCCAAGATAGACTTGAGTGCATGTGCCCCAAAAGCACCCAGCATGACTGCAATGCCACAAAAAATGGCACCCGTCGCAAAATGGTTTTTAAACATGGTAGATATGTTTTTGAATCAGCTGAAGTGGACAATCATCTGATGTATCAATCAAAACAGCCTGTTTGTAAAAAATACTGCGTTCACTCATTTTTTGGACAACGAACTCTTCTAATGTCTCAAGATTCATGTCGGCAATCAATGGCCTGTGATGCTTTCCATTTTTCAAACGTTTAACAAGTGTTTGAACAGGAGGATTCAACCAGACTGTCAAACCATTTTCATTCATCAATTCCATATTCCCATGAAAACAGGGCGTTCCACCCCCGCAGGAGATGACTGCACGAACTTCTTTTTCGGAAGCATCATACATGGTTACGATTTTCCGCAAGACATCTCTCTCCAATGCTCTGAATTGCACTTCACCTTGCTGTGAAAAAATTTCACTGATAGAATGATTTGATGCTGTTTCGATTTCATGGTCGAGGTCAAGAAAGGAACAGCCAAAGCTTGCTGCAATTTTTTTGCCGCAATGCGATTTGCCTGAACCCATGAAACCCAATAGAAATATCAGCATCTGGATATATGTTTATCAAAATTACTGAACTTCAAACCAAACTGGTTTTGCATCATCAAAGCTTCCATTGTAATTGATAAAGAGCTCCTCTCCTTTCTGAATATCCCTCACGGTTGTGATTTCCATCAAATCATTCTCAAAATCCATTTCATATTCACAATTCGAGTGATAAGCATGGTTGTATATAGATATATATCCCAACCCCATGCAACATTGTTTTGACGCAGGATTCCATTCAAATATATAATCATGCAATTTGGTTTGGTCCAGGTATGATCTGTCGACTGACTCCATTACAATGACAGGAGATATTTCAATGGTAGTGCCAGCAGGAATATCATCTGTTGCGAAGACCCCCCTGCCCCTTTTTTCTGTAGGAAGTACGATTAAATAAGGCTGGACCATAACTTAATATTGTAGGCTTGAAAACTATGATTAATTTCGCAAAAATCAGTCTGAACAGATGATTCAATTCGATCAGGATATGACCCTACAGGAGCAATTCGAATTCTTCCTCCAAGAAGAAAACAGGAGAGACATGCCTGAATTTCTGAATGAATTGAACATCAGCGATGTGGCACAATTGATCGAAGAAAATTGGGAAAAAGCCGCTGAAATCATCGGCCATCTCTCCATTCACAGAGCAGCAAGTACTTTCAAGATTCTTGAATTGAGCATCCAAAAAGACGTCATCCATGAGCTGCAGCCTCTCAAAACTGCTGCCCTGCTGAACGAACTGCCTGCGGATGATCGTACGGCATTTTTGGAAGAATTGCCGACCAAAGTGGTAAGAGAACTTATCAAATTATTGAACCCCGAAGAGAGAAAAATCACCCTCTCTTTGTTGGGCTATCCCGAGGACAGTGTCGGTCGATTGATGACCCCGGATTACATAGCTGTGCAGTCTGACTGGACCATCGCTGAGGTATTGGAGCATATCAGAGAAGTCGGAAAAGATTCTGAAACCATTGATGTGATTTATGTCATCAACGACCAGGGTGAATTGGTGGATGACGTGAGAATCCGTGAATTTTTATTGTCCCCGCCAGATCGACTGGTCAGTGAACTTACCGATGGCAGGTACATTGAATTGAACGTATATGATGACCAGGAAAAAGCCAACCAGGTCTTCAAAATGAACAACCGAGTGGCACTTCCTGTAGTAGACAACAACAATATCTTGGTTGGAATTGTAACCATCGATGATATCCTTTGGGTTGCCAATGAGGAATTCAGCGAAGACATGCAAAAGATGGGTGGTACAGAAGCATTGGATCAGCCCTATCTGGAAATATCCATTTTTAAACTGTTTAAAAAAAGGATAGGCTGGCTCATCGTGCTTTTCCTGGGTGAGATGCTCACTGCGACTGCCATGGCCACCTATGAAATGGCACTCGACAAAGCACTGGTGCTTTCCATCTTTATACCGCTGATCATTTCCAGTGGAGGAAATACAGGCTCTCAGGCTTCTTCATTGATCATACAGGCGCTGACGGTAGGTGAAGTAACTATAACAGATTGGTGGAATGTCATGCGCAGAGAAATCATTTCCGGAATATTGTTGGGGGCAGTGCTTGGATTGATTGGATTTTTCAGGGTAATCCTCTGGTCACAAATATTTCCAGCAGTATATGGCCCACATTATTTTCTTGTTGCAATAGTAGTGGGAATATCCCTCATAGGTGTGGTATTGTTTGGAACAATCACCGGATCTATG
>JBEAYH010000140.1:0-18954 GCA_041159435.1 Bacteroidota bacterium
GATATATACAAGGTATATACGAATTTTTAAATTATTTTGGAAAAATGAATCTAAATCTATATTTGATAATTTATATTTTACTTTATATAGAATTTATAATTAAATGATAATCAATTATTTGTTAACAATTAATATTCTTATTATTTTTAGCAACTTGTTTCATTCAAAATGGCGACTAAAATGCTAAAATTTATAGGCTGAATATCATTGATCAGAGGGCTTTTTACAGCAGGTTGGAAGCTTAACGTAAATGTCTGGTGCTGCCTTTACATCCTCTGCATCATAACCACAATTGGCAATGGCTGTCTTGATATTTTCAAGATTGGTACGGTCAAGCAGATAGGTGACGGTGGTCTTTTTTAGCTTGAAATCAACCACTGTTTTAATAACCCCCTCCTCCACTTTCATGTAGTCTTCAATCCTTTTTTTACATTTTTCACACTGAACCGTTGGGGTATTTATTTTGACAGTTATCGGCTTTTGCTGTTGGCCATTAACTGCCAACAACAAAAAGATGCAAATGAGGGTTGTGAATATTCGCATATGGCTTTTTTACAATTTACGACCCAGGTTGCCAATTGGCAGGGTCGGTTCTCCAGTTTAACAATGTTTTTTGGTCCTCTTCGCCGACCAGTCCTTTTTCCACGGCAAGTGATATCAGACTGGTGTAATTGGTGAGCGAAACAGTGGTCACCCCGGCTGCAGAACAGGCTTTTTCAGCTGCTTCAAATCCATAGGTAAATATTGAAACCATGCCCATAACTTCTAATCCCGCGTTTTTAACAACATCCACTACTTGCAAACTGCTCTTGCCTGTTGATATCAGATCTTCAATTATGACTGTCTTCATCCCCTTTTCAAAATAACCTTCGATATGATTGCCCAGTCCATGTTCTTTGGGCTTGGGACGAACATAGATATAGGGTAGCTTCAACTGATCAGCCGACATGGCACCCCATGCAATACCAGCAGTCGCGACACCTGCCAACAGCTCTGCATCAGGAAACTTTTCAAAAATAACATTGCACATTTCACTTTTAATGAAATCACGTACATAAGGGAACCCCAATACCTTTCTGTTGTCACAATAAATAGGGCTCTTCCATCCGGAAGCCCATGTAAATGGCTCTTTCGGATTCAGTTTAACTGCATTAACTTGTAAGAGTTTTTCGGCTACGGTGGATTCATTTGTCATCTTACAAATTTGAACCATGCGGTCGAAATATGGAAATTAAGTTATGTACATCACCATTCACGAACCCCAGGGAAAAAGAATCTTCAGATCTCGACAAACTTTTCATGCATACCTGTCACATTTTATCCAAATTGAAGCGGCAGGTGGAATGGTCTTGAATACCAAAGGCGAGTTGTTGATGATGTTTAGAAGAGGCAAGTGGGATATGCCAAAAGGCAAACTGGATGAGGGTGAAACCATCAAAGAATGTGCATTGAGAGAGGTAAAGGAAGAAACTGGACTCACCCATCTGAAAGTTGGAAGAAAATTACAAATCACCTATCATACCTATGCCATCAAGGGAAAAAATGTCATCAAGCCATCCCATTGGTATTTTATGAAATATGATGGGAATGAAATTCCCATTCCACAAACAGAAGAGGATATTACTGAGGTTAGATGGGTTAATAAAAAAGAAGCTGCAAAGCTGATCGATGATGCATACGCATCCATCAGAGAGATTGTAAAAAAATATTACCTGGACTAATTTTTCGTCTTGATTGAATTCGCAACTTGAACAGGCAAAAACTGTGAAGCATTACCCCCATTCCTGATGATATCTCTTACAATGGTAGAAGCTACAGAGGTATATTTTGGCTCACATGTAAGGAAAAAAGTTTCGATGGAAGGATCCAGGTTACGGTTTGCATCAGCAATTGCCTTTTCATACTCAAAATCACTCACATAACGAATGCCTCTGAGAATATAGTTGGCATTCATCTGTTTACAAAATTCTACGGTGAGTCCCTCATACACTGCTGATGAAATTTTCTCTTCATTGCCAAAAATTTCATCAATCCATAATTTTCTTTGCTCTGCACTGAACATGGGCGATTTACCCACATTGGCACCAATTGCTACGACAATCTTGTCAAACAAAGGCAATGCACGTTTGATGATATCAACATGCCCTAAAGTCAATGGATCGAAAGTCCCTGGAAATACACAGATTTTCTGCATGTTGAAAATTTAGTTATTTGCCTCTCTCCGTTCTGAAAGCAAATATAGTACAGCCATTCTTACTGCTACCCCATTCTCTACCTGATCCAAAATAATGGACTGTCCACTGTCGGCCACATCAGAGTCCAGTTCAACTCCGCGGTTGATGGGACCAGGATGCATGATAATGACGTCTTTTTGAAGGGATGACAAGAGTGACTTTGTAATACCATAGGCGCGGTTGTATTCACGCAACGACGAGAACAATACCTGGTTCTGTCGCTCCAACTGAATCCTCAGCACATTGGCAACATCGCACCAATCCAATGCTTCTTTTACATTGTATGTTACATGAATGCCAAACGAATCTTTTAAATATTTTGGAATCAAAGTCGGAGGACCGGCAACAGTCACTTCTGCTCCCATTTTGGTGAGCAGGTATATATTGCTCAAGGCAACCCTTGAATGCATGATGTCTCCAATAATCGCGATCTTTTTACCCTTTAGTCCGCCCAACTTCTCTTGAATCGAAAATGCATCCAACAAAGCCTGGGTTGGATGTTCATTGATACCATCTCCAGCATTCACGATTGCAGCCGGAATATGTTGCGCCAAAAAATGAGGAGCTCCAGTGGCACTGTGGCGCATGACAACCATATCGACTTTCATCGACAATATATTGTTGACGGTATCCAGCAGGGTCTCACCCTTTGACACCGAAGATCCACTTGCAGAAAAATTAATGGTATCCGCACTTAGACGTTTTTCAGCCAGCTCAAAAGATATCCTCGTTCGAGTTGAATTCTCGTAAAATAAATTGACAATGGTGACATCTCTGAGGGATGGAACCTTTTTAATGGGACGTTGTAAAACTTCCTTGAATTGTTTTGCAGTATCTAAAATGAGTTCGATATCCTTCGGAAGAAGGTCTCTAATGCCAAGCAGATGTTTTGTACTAAGCTGCATTAGGAGGCAAAGCTATTGTTTTATTGTGATTTATCGAATTATTTATTTTGACTACACACTTTCATATAAAATCACCTTTTTCTCATCCCCCCAATACACTTTTACTTTTTGGGTTACGATGGAGTCGATGGATTTGCCAACATAATCAGGATGGATAGGCAATTCCCTGCTGAATTTTCTGTCTACCAGAATACAGAGTTCTACTTTTTTTGCCCGGCCATGATCCAACAATGCATCCATGGCAGCGCGAATGGTTCTTCCAGTATAGAGCACATCATCGATTAAAATCACATTTTTTTTCTCAATCGAAAAAGGCAAATCGGTGATGCTGGGAATGTGAATTTGACCTCGGAAATCATCTCTATAAAAGGTGATGTCCAATTTACCATATGGGATATTCACTTCTGGGTGAATTTCTTTGATGTATTGATAGATGTAATCGCTGATCACAATTCCGCGGGGTTGAATGCCAATCAGACAGGTATCATCAAAAGGAAAATGATTTTCAATCAACTCATGCGCCAGCCTTTGCAGGGTCAGCCTGAGTTGTTTTTCTTCCATGATGGTACTCACTCCTTTCATAAGATGTTCAAAGGTATTGATTCTATTCAGCAGACAAAAATGGATACCTGTAATCTTTTGGTGGCTCAAAAGTTTCCTTGACTGTTCTTGTGCTCAACCACCTGTAGAGGTTGATGGCTGATCCAGCCTTGTCATTTGTTCCGGAAGCTCTTGCACCACCGAACGGTTGTTGACCAACGACAGCACCAGTGGGTTTGTCATTGATATAGAAATTTCCAGCTGCATGTTTCAAGGCCTTTGTAGCTTGTACAATGGCATTTCTGTCCTGTGAAATAATGGATCCTGTCAGTGCATATGGAGAAGTCTGATCAACCAACTTCAAGGTATCATTGAATTTCTTTTCATTGTATACATGGATGGTCAGCACCGGTCCAAATATCTCTTCACACATGGTGGTATATTTAGGATCAGTAGCCTCGATGATGGTTGGTTCAACAAAAAAACCTTTTGACTTATCACATTTTCCACCTACCAGAATTTTGGCTTTTGGTGCTTTCTTGGCAGCATCGATGTATGATTTAATTTTTGTGAAGGATTTTTCATCAATCACAGCTGTGATGAAGTTTCTGAAATCTTCCACAGATCCCATTTTGAAACTTTTTACTCCTTCCACCAATTTCTTTTTTACTTGAATGGCCAAATTGGATGGAATGTATGCTCTTGAAGCAGCAGAACATTTTTGTCCCTGGAACTCAAAAGCACCTCTCAACAATGCGGTTGCCACAACATCAGGATCAGCAGATGGATGCACCATCACAAAGTCCTTTCCGCCAGTTTCACCTACTATTCTTGGATATGATTTGTAATTGGAAATATTTTCTCCGATGGTTTTCCACATTTGATTGAAAACACCTGTTGAACCTGTAAAATGAACACCTGCAAAATCAGGATGTTTGAAACATACTGCACCCAGTGTTGGGCCATCTACATAAATCAGATTGATCACTCCATCAGGCAAACCAGCTTCTTTCATGACTTTCATGAACATTTGAGCGGAATAGACCTGTGTGTGGGCGCATTTCCATACAACTGTATTTCCACACAAGGCAGCAGATGCGGGAAGATTGGCGCCGATTGCTGTAAAATTGAAAGGAGTTACTGCGAGAACAAATCCCTCCAATGGACGGTATTCCAATCGATTGTGTACACCCGGACTGGAAATTGGTTGTTGGCTGTATATTTCACTTAGAAAATGAACATTGAATTTTAAAAAATCAATCAGTTCACATGCACTGTCAATTTCAGCCTGGAAAACAGTCTTGCTTTGTCCCAGCATGGTAGTTCCATTCATATAAGGACGATACTTACCAGCAATGAGATCAGCTGCCTTCAGAAAAATAGCAGCTCTGCTTTCCCAGGGCATGTTCTCCCAATCTTTTTTTGCAGCCAATGCTGCATCAATAGCCATTTTCACATGCTTTGCTTCTCCCAAGTGAAACTGTCCAAGCAAGTGTTTCGTTTCATGTGGCGGTCTTATTTCTATGGTACGATTGGTTCTGATTTCTTTTGAACCAATATACATGGGAACATCTACCTTGGTTGATTTTAATTCCTTCAATACTTCCTTCAATCTTGTTTTTTCAGGAGAGCCCTGTGTATAAGATAAAACAGGTTCATTGGCTGGCAATGGCAAACTGTAATGTCCGTTGTTCATATCATTGATTTTCTTTAAGAAACATTTTCTTTTTCCATCATCAAAAATGCTTTGATGAATCCATCTAGCTCTCCATCCATGACCGGTTGCACATTTCCTACTTCATAATCGGTACGATGGTCTTTGATCATTTTATATGGATGAAATACATAGCTTCTGATTTGACTACCCCACTCTATTTTTTTCTTGGATGCATTGTTGGCATTCTTCAGTGCCTCTCTCTTGCGCATCTCCTCTTCATACAATTTACTCTTGAGCATTTTCAACGCCTTCTCTCTGTTTTCACCTTGTGTTCTGGCTTGTTGACATTCAACAATGATCCCACTTGGAATATGTTTTAAACGAACAGCGGTCTCCACCTTGTTTACGTTTTGTCCACCTTTACCTCCTGAACGATAAAATTCCCATTCCAGATCCGCGGGACTCACTTCAATCTCTATTGAATCATCTACCAAGGGATATACATAAACAGAAGCAAAGGATGTATGTCGCCTGGCATTGCTGTCAAATGGAGATATTCTTACCAAACGATGTACTCCATTTTCAGCTTTTAAAAATCCATATGCAAATGGTCCGTCGAATTGTAAAACAGCTGACTTTATTCCAGCGCCATCACCATCTTGCCAATCCAATTCTGTAACTGTCCAACCTTGTTTGTCACCATACATTCTGTACATCCTCATCAACATCTCTGCCCAATCCTGACTCTCTGTACCACCGGCTCCGCTATTGACCTGCAGAACTGCTGGCAGCTCATCCTCAGGTTGATTCAATGTACTCTTGAATTCTGCTTCGTCGAGTGACTTCAGCGCTTTGTCGTAAGATTGCTTTACTTCCTCCTCGGCACACTCACCTTCTTTCCAAAAATCAAACAAAACGGAGAAATCTTCAACTGCATCTGATGTAAGTTGAAACAAATTGAGCCAATATTCATTCAGCTTGATATTTTTCAATATCTCAGTTGCACGCTTGTTATCATCCCAAAATCCTGGTGAAAGTGACTTTTGCTTGTCCTCGTTTACCTTATGTTGCCTGTTCTCGACGTCAAAGAAACCTCCTCAAGACAGCAACTCGGTCTCTCATATCTTTTAAATGCTCGATTGTCATAGGTTACAAAGTTAAATCAAATAGGCAACATGGGATTGCCCTAATTTTATGCAACAATTTCCCCAAAATGTTGTTTTCGTTTGTATGAACGAGCTTTATAATTTCCTGTTCTCCTGGCAACTTTTCCCCGAAATGGGCAACTACCATACCGCTGAACGTCCCAAATCCGGCACTTATAAAATAAACTATCTGCCACAGGCTTCTTTGCTCCAAGTTGAAATGAATTGGGTGGGAATTGACAACAATGCTTATAATACTTCCTATCATATCATCCCAAATGGCGAAAAACATACGGTTGAGAACAACCTGATTTTTGATGAAGCATCATATGCGTTCAAGGATCATAAAAATTTTACCATTCACTTGTATTCAAACGGAACGTCCTTTGTTGATATTTCGCATGAAATTTTACACAATGGTTATTTGAAAGTAACCGAAACCAAATTCGAGTCAGACGGTACCCAAACGATCGATAGTTCTATCTACCACAAACAATTGAGTGTACTGCCCTATGCAGCTTCAGTTGCAGGAGCAGTGATCAAACCAACAGAGGTAGGCATGATCAAACACAAGGCATTGGCTGCCATGGAAGAACAAACGGATTTGCAATTGAATCAGATCAGACAACAGATCGAACTGCTCGCATCACAGGCCCAGGAAATCAATCGCAGGAAAGAATTGTCGATGATGATCTACAATGCTCAATTGAGTTTCACTCCTGTCATGGGAAATATTTACCATTTGTATGAAAAGAAAGATGGATCCTATTTTCTCTCCATGATTGCACCCAAAGAATGGAACAATCAATTTGTCACCATCGCTTCAGTAAAGATGCTGGCTGATCATACCTGGATTGAAGTGAAATAAAAAAGCGATCTGAATATTCAGATCGCCGTTTCATTCACTAAATCCAGTATCTATTTAACTTCTTCAAATTCTGCATCAGTCACATTTTCAGCATTGGAAGCCCCTGCCTGCTCTGAACCTGGCTGTTCTCCTGCTTGTGCTCCTTGGGTTGCATTGTACATATCCTGACTTGCCGCCATCCACGCATCATTCAATTCTTTGGTTGCAGCTTCTATGTTTGCAAGATCCTGTTGCTTGTGCACTTCTTTCAACTTGTTCAAGGCATTTTCAATAACTGACTTTTTCTCTGCAGGAATTTTATCTCCAAATTCTTTCAATTGCTTTTCAGTTTGGAATATCAATCCGTCAGCTGCATTGATTTTTTCTACTTTTTCACGCGCTTCCTTGTCAACTGATTCATTTGCCTTCGCTTCGGCTTTCATTTTTTCAATCTCCTCCTTGGTCAAACCACTTCCTGCTTCGATGCGGATTTTCTGTTCTTTACCTGTACCCTTGTCTTTTGCGCTCACATTCAAAATTCCATTGGCATCGATGTCGAATGTTACCTCAATTTGAGGAACACCCCTGGGAGCTGGAGGTATATTATCCAGGTTGAAAATTCCCAATGTCTTGTTTTGGTTGGCCATGGGTCTTTCTCCTTGAATAACATGGATTTGAACGCCTGGCTGGTTGTCTGAAGCAGTTGAAAATGTTTCAGATTTTTTGGTTGGTATGGTGGTGTTAGATGGAATCAGAACTGTCATCACACCTCCCATTGTTTCAATTCCCAATCCAAGTGGTGTTACATCCAGCAACAATACATCTTTTACTTCACCGGTTAATACCGCACCTTGCACACCTGCACCTATTGCAACAGCTTCGTCGGGATTTACACTCTTGTTTGGCTTTTTACCAAAGAATTTTTCAACAATCTCTTGAACCTTTGGAATTCTGGTTGATCCTCCAACGAGAATCACCTCATCCACTTCAGATGCTTTCATTCCAGCATCTTTCAAAGCCTGCTCGCAAGGCTTTAAGCAACGCTCAAAAAGATTGTCTGCTATTTGTTCAAATTTTGCACGGGTCAATTTTTTTACCAGGTGTTTGGGAACTCCGTCAATAGCAGTAACGTAAGGAAGATTGATTTCGGTTTCAGCAGAAGAAGACAATTCAATTTTTGCTTTCTCTGCAGCTTCCTTCAAACGCTGAAGCGCCATTGGATCTTTTCTCAAGTCAACATTCTCATCTTTTTGGAATTCCTCTGCAAGCCAGTCCATGATGACTTTATCAAAATCATCACCACCAAGATGCGTATCACCATTGGTTGATTTTACTTCAAATACACCATCACCCAATTCCAATACAGAGACATCAAATGTACCACCGCCTAAATCGAATACTGCTATCTTGCTGTCTACGTTTTTCTTATCCAATCCGTACGCCAATGCTGCTGCAGTTGGTTCGTTGATGATACGGCGAACATTCAATCCTGCAATCTCACCAGCTTCTTTTGTAGCCTGACGTTGTGCATCGTTGAAATATGCAGGTACGGTAATAACTGCTTCATTCACTTCCTGTCCGAGATAATCTTCTGCAACTTTCTTCATTTTCTGAAGCACCATTGCACTTATTTCCTGGGGCGTGTATAGTCTTCCGTCAATGTCAATTCTGACAGTGTTGTTATCACCCTTAGCTACTTTATAGCTCCAGTGTTTGATTTCCTCTGTTACTTCATCATAACGGCGTCCCATGAAACGCTTTACACTTGTGATGGTGTTGATGGGATTGGTAATGGCCTGACGCTTGGCAGGGTCACCTACCTTTCTTTCACCATTTTTTAAAAAAGCAACCACACTGGGAGTCGTCCTTCTTCCTTCATCGTTTGCAATTACAACTGGCTCGTTTCCCTCCATAACTGATACACAACTGTTGGTCGTACCCAGGTCTATTCCGATAATTTTTGCCATAATTCATTGTTTAGATACCCAATGATTGCAATCTGTATGCCGATAGGAAATTCAAGAAAACTTGTCATGTTTATTGATAAAATACTGACAAACAGTTATTTATATTGCAAAATTCATTACAATTTGTCAGCCTTGACTAGGCTCGATTAGACTATTGCCTATTGTTTGTTTTGAAACTGAAGTACTTCTGAGAAATAAAACTAACCCCAACAACGAAAAAGGTTGTCAAAAATTTTGAAAGAGTAGGATAAAAATGCAGCCTCTCAACAAAGAATTTGAGGAAAATATAATTCAAAAACAGGCTCAGGCAGACGGTTAAAAAATACCTGAACAATTGCACCCTTCCCCTCAAATACGAGTCCTGAAAAACAATGGTCTTGTTCAGGAGAAAACCTGTTGGAAAACTGATGCAAAATGCAAGAAGAAATGCAGCGATATGTGGACTAACCGTGATAAAAGGAAGGAAAATGAATTGCTTTTGTAAAATAAAGTTATAGATCAGGAAAAAAAGCAATAAATCGAAAATGGTATTCGCACCACCACATGCGGCATAGCGGAAGGTTGTTTTATCAAATATTTTATTGAAAAACGGATAAAAAAGATCCAATATATTTTCAATCAACCTTTTCAAAATGATGGATTAAAACTTCAAGATATAGGTTGTATGTTTTTTGGCATAGGTTGCGCCAACTGCTTGATGCAAGGCCAGCATCTTTGAATTGAAATCACCTACCCACGACAATTCAAGCTCTTCATAATGACCCAGTGGCTGAACATATTCCTGTAGTTTCATGAACAAACATGATTCGAGTCCTTGGTTTCTGTACAGCTCTTTGGTTCCCATGATCACAGCTCTCATTTTTTTATGCTTGATGGTCCATTTGTTCCAAAGAAATTTCAATTTTCCCATCCAATTCAACTTACCCTGGAGTCCGTTGATTAATTCGTTTGTATCTGGCAATATCATTACAAATGCAACAGGTTCACCAGTTGAAGTATAGCTGAACCAGATCAAGTTGGGGTCCATAACAGGCTTGATCTTCTCCAGTGTCTCCATGATGGTAGCATCTGTTACCTGTGTAAAGTTTTCAAAGTCTTTCCATGCGTCGTTGTATATTTCCTTGAAATCAGCTGCAAACTTTGCAATGTTGTTAGAATCGAGAGGTCGGAATATATACCCGTTTCTTTTTTCAACCCATTTGGCAATCTTGATTACTTTTTCAGGCATCCCTTTTTTAATATCAATCTTATTGGATATCTGTTCGTATTTCACCTTGAATCCGTAGTCAACAAAAAATGACTGATAATAGGACGGGTTGTAATTCATTCCATAATAGGGATTGGTAAAACCATCAACCAACAATCCCCACCACATGTCTGTTTCTCCAAAATTGATGGGTCCCATCATAGCCTTCATCCCATTTCCCATCAGCCAATTTTTCGCCTGGTCAAACAAAGTAAATGCCGCATGGTGATCCGGTATGCACTCAAAAAATCCACATCCGCCGGTCGGAATCTCCTCATTGAGGACCTTCTTATTGTTGATGAATGCAGCTATACGGCCAATGGGGGTTTTTGCATCATCCAATAAAATCCATCTTGTACATTTTCCAAAACTGAAAAAATTGTTTTTGGATGGATTAAATACAGATTCAATATCATTGAAAAGAGGACAAATCCAATGCGGATCATCTTTGTAAATGATGAAAGGAACTTGTAAAAATTGCTCTGCGGTCACTTTGTCCGCTACTTCTACTAATCTCATTGTATGAAAGGCAAATTTACCAATAAAGACCCAATTAAAATATGGGAATCGTACCTTTGCATCAATTCAACAGAAATGTTAATAGATCTCATCAGAAATAAGTCGCTCGCTGCAATTTTGGCATTGTATGATATTCAATTATCTGAAAAAGAGCTTCAGATAAATATTACGAAACCTGAATTCGAAGGAGACTATACAGTTGTGCTTTTTTCTCTTGTAAAATCATTGAAGAAAAGTCCCGATGAGATTGGAAACACCATCGGCCAGTACCTGATTGAAAAAGAACATTCCACATTTGAGGCATTTAATATCATAAAAGGATTCCTGAACCTGACTGTCCGCCCTGATCTTTTTACAGAAATGTTGAATAAACATTACCAGGATCCATGTTTTGGGAAGGCACCCATGAATGGAAAAAAAATCATGGTTGAGTATTCTTCTCCCAATACCAACAAGCCATTGCATCTTGGACATTTGAGAAATAATTTTCTAGGAAGAAGCATTGCAGAAATCCTCAAGGCAAATGGATACGATGTTGTGAAAACATGTATTGTGAATGACAGAGGTGTACATATTTGCAAGAGCATGATAGCCTGGAAAAAATTTGCAAATGGCGCTACCCCTTCATCTACTCATAAAAAAGGGGATCATTTTGTTGGTGATTATTATGTCCAATTCAACGATGCTTATAAGGCTGAAGTAGATGCATTGGTACAAAGTGGAATGAACAAGGCAGAAGCTGAGAAAGAGGCGCCGATTATGAAAGAAACCCAGCAAATGCTGATAGATTGGGAAAAAGGTCAACCGGAAGTGATGGATTTATGGAAAAGAATGAATCAATGGGTATATGAGGGATTTGATGTTACCTACAAAAGAATCGGATCTGATTTTGAAAAAACCTATTACGAGAGCAATACTTACCTCTTAGGTAAAGACACCATCGAAGAGGGACTCAAAAAAAATGTTTTCTTTAAAAAACCTGATGGAAGTGTTTGGATTGATTTGACCAGTGAAGGATTGGATGAAAAGTTGGTTTTAAGGGGCGATGGAACTTCTGTATATATAACGCAAGACATTGGACTTGCACAATTGAAATACGAGGAGTTTAAAATTGATCAAAGCATCTACGTAGTGGGTGATGAACAAAATTACCACCTGAAAGTATTGCAACTGATTTGTAAAAAATTGGGACTCCCCTATGCAGACGGCATTCATCATTTATCATATGGAATGGTTGAATTACCAACAGGAAAAATGAAGAGCAGAGAGGGAACAGTTGTTGACGCAGATGACCTGATCGATGAAATGGTAAACATTGCAGCCGCTCACACGCAAGAGCTTGGCAAAGTGAAAGAGTTTGCTGAATCAGAGTTACAGGAGTTGTATGACACGATTGGATTGGGCGCATTGAAGTTCTTTTTGTTAAGGGTGGATCCCAAGAAAAAAATGATTTTCAACCCTGAAGAATCCATCGATTTTCATGGATTTACGGGGCCATTTATACAATACACCCATGCACGTATTAAAAGTGTATTGAGAAAAAATGAAATGCATACTGATGCCAAGTCATACTCCGAGCCTTTGCATAAAATGGAGAAAGATTTGCTTGTACAATGTGAACTGTTTGAGCTAACCCTCCAACAAGCTGGACAATCACTCGATCCCTCTACACTCTCCATGTACTTATTCCAACTCGCTCAGAGCTTCAATTCATTTTATGCAGCATTGAGTATTTCCAATGCAGAAACAGAGGAAAAGAAACAACTCAGACTTAAAATTTCTTCTTTGGTCGCAACCATCTTGAAGTCAGGTATGCAGTTGCTCGGCATACAGGTACCAGAGAAAATGTAACTATTTCACTCTTTTGAGCACGATGCCAGCCAGAGGGGGTAAATCGATGATGAGATGATTGTTTTTCTCATTGTCTTCTTTAGCAGAAATTGTTTTTGCATTGGAGAAATGACCAGTTCCCCAGTATTCTTTGTTATCACTGTTGAATATTTCCTTCCAAGATCCCTTTTCTTTCATTTTTACATACCAATTGTTGCGTTCAACAGGGGTCATGTTCAAGATGATCAACAGTTCATCGTCGGCTGACTTACCCCTTCGGTAAAATGATATCACAGATTCTCCTCTATTGTTTAAATCATGCCATTCAAATGCAGTTGGACTGAATTGATGGAAACTCAAAGCAGATTCCTCTTTTACCAAATGAGCCAGTTTGCTGACACATTTTTTTAATCCAGTGTGACATTCGTATTGCAGCAAATCCCATCGCAGTGAAGTTTTATAATTCCACTCATCTGTTTGCCCAAATTCATTGCCCATGAACAACAATTTTGCGCCTGGATGCATGAACATATACGTATACAACAGTCGAAGATTGGCAAATTTCTGCCATTCATCTCCCGGCATTTTATAAATCATCGGAGATTTCCCATGCACAACTTCATCATGACTCAACGGCAGCATGAAATTTTCATCATAATAATACATCATGCTGAATGTTAGCTGGTTTTGTTGAAACTGTCTGTACACGGGATCCTGTTTGAAATAACGCAAAGTATCGTGCATCCACCCCATCATCCACTTCATCCCAAAACCAAGTCCATCGTTGTACGTGGGACGAGAAACGCCCGGCCAGTTGGTTGCTTCCTCTGCAATGGTTTGCACCCCTTTGAAATCGCGGTAAACCATTTCGTTCATATTTTTTAGAAACTCAATGGCTTCTATGTTGCCGTTGCCACCAAATTCATTGGGCTCCCACTCACCTTCGTTTCTTGAATAATCCAATTTTAACATCGATGAAACAGCATCTACACGTAATCCATCGATGTGAAACTGATCCAACCAAAACCTTGCATTGCTGATCAGAAAAGATCTTACTTCACCTCTTTTGTAATTGAAAATATAACTGTTCCAATCGGGGTGATACCCTTTTCGCATATCTGCATACTCATAGGTATGTGTTCCATCGAACATAAAAAGTCCATGACTGTCATATGGAAAATGTGAAGGCACCCAATCTAAAATAACACCAATGCCCTCTTGGTGAAAAAAGTTGATCATGGCCATGAATTCTTCAGGATGGCCGAATCTGGATGTAGGAGCAAAATATCCTGTGCCTTGATAGCCCCAACTGCCATCAAATGGAAATTCCATCACCGGCATCAGTTCTACGTGTGTAAATCCCATTTCCTTCACATACGGCACCAACCTCTCTGCAATTTCCCAATAGGAAAAAAAAGATTCTTCATTGAATGGGTCCGGCTTCATCCAGCTTCCTAAATGAACTTCGTAAACAGTGTATGGCGCATCCAAGTTGTTGTGCGCTTCTCTGTTTTTCATCCATTTTTCATCATGCCATTCAAAGTCAACATTCCAAGTGATGCTGGCAGTCAATGGTTTTTTTTCCCAATAATGCGCGTAAGGATCTCCCTTTTGAATCATTTTTCCCTGAAATCCTTGGATTGCATATTTATAGATTTCACCTTTTTCACAAGTAGGAATAAACCCTTCCCAGATTCCGCTTCTATCCAATCTGACATACAAAGGATGTACTCCATGTTGCCAATCGTTGAAATTACCAACTACACTTACTTCTGTTGCATTGGGAGCCCATACTGCGAAATAAGTTCCTTGTTTTCCCAATACAGATATCTGCTTGTTGCCAAAGTATTCATAAGCATTGTAAAGAGTTCCGTTTTGAAAATGTTGGATGATTTCTTCACTGAACAACGAATAATTCCAAACAGGTTTGCTTGCATCAATAAAATGAACATCTTCGTATGGACTGCTCTTTTTATTGGATGGATTACTCATTTTGTAGTTTGAAAATTATTTCAATTCAAAAAGGTGGAAAGATACAGGTGGAATAGAAATGGGTTCTTGGTTGATGTTTTTGGTTTGCCGATTCAAAATATCCAAGAGAATTTTGTTTTGGGATATAATTTCGCTAAAAGCCGACAAATTGATTTGCTCTTCTTTATTGGAAGTATTCACCACACACATGATTTTCTGTTTTTCTGATACACGGAAATAAACATACACCCCATTTTTGGGAATAAATTGAATCAGTTTGCCTTTGGTGAGTGCAGCACTTCCTTTTCGATAGTTGGCAATTGTCTTGAAAAATTCAAATGCTTCCTGTTCTTTTTGTATCCTTCCAATTGAAGTGAATTTGTCTATGCTGTCTGACTTCCATCCACCCGGAAAATCTAATCTTACAGCAGCATCATTGGGTTCCTTGAAATTTTTCATCAAAATTTCAGTCCCGTAATACACCTGTGGAATCCCCCTGGTAGTAAGCAACAATCCCAATCCAAGCTTGTATTTATTCATGCTCTCTCCAGCCATGGAGAAAAATCTGTTCATGTCGTGGTTATCCAGAAAAATGCAATTGGTAAAAGGATCTTTGTATAGAAAATCCTGTGCAAGCGTTGTATAAACCTTCATGATGCCTTCGTTCCAGCCAAATGGCTGATTGAGAACATCCATGATGGCTCCTTGCAAGGGAAAATCAGTCACCCCCTTTATTTGATGCTTAAATGGTGCATTCAAATTGTTTTGAGTAAAATAGGCACTTCCAGCAACAGTATTGCTCCAGGCCTCGCCAAATACACTCAGTCGAGGATATTCACGCAGCAAAGCTGCATTGATCTCATTGAGAAATGGCTCATCGCAATATTTATAGGTATCAACCCTCCAACCATCTATGCCAAACTCTTCGGTTGACCAGATATTTTGTTGAATCATGTATTTGGCAACATATGGATTGGACAGGTTCAAGTCCGGTAAATGCGGCACAAACCATCCTCCAATCATTCTGTTTTTTTCTGAATTGCTTGCATAAGGATCAAAGAAAACTTCCTCGCGGTGATCTGGTCCAGTATAAGTAGGCCATTGATTCAGCCAATCTTTCATTGGAAGGTCGAGAACTGTATGATGATAGTTGCCGATGTGATTGTAGACCGCATCCTGTATAACTTTCAATCCTTTTTGATGGGCAGATTGAACAAATTTTTTATATGCCTCATTTCCTCCTAATCTTTTATCAATTTTATAATGACTTGTAATCCAGTAACCATGATAGCCACTCATCATCCAAATACTCTCTTTCATGATAGGCATATCGTTTTCCATTACTGGTGTCATCCAAATAGAAGTAACACCAAGTTCTTTCAGATAGTCTAATTTTGATTCCAGGCCAATAAGATCTCCACCATGTCTAGCAAAGGGATTTTTCCTATCAGACAATGTATCACGAAGGTCTTTAAAAGAATCGTTGGAAGGATCTCCATTTACAAATCTGTCTGGCATAATGAGATAAATCAGGTCTTCTGCTCTTACGCCCTGATGCATGTTTGCATTTTTTATCCGAGGTTTCAATTCATATTTGAATGAAGTACCATCTGAAAAACCAAACGTATATGTTCCGGGTTTAGCTGTTGAAAGGATTTCTACATCAACAAATACATAGTGTTTGTTTTCAGGTTGAAATATTTTTTTGATGGCTAAGCCAGATGATTTGACGGTTATGTTGGGTGATAAATTTTCACTGCTGTGAAACATCAATTGAAGTGAAGTGTTTTTCATGCCAGTCCACCAATGAGAAGGATAGACATTGATTTGAGAATAGCCCAATTGAATGACAAAAAACAATGAGAAAGTCAAAAAGAGACGAATCATAAAATGTATTATTTTTTTTCTCCAGGATCATACACAAATATCACACTGATGGCAGCACAGATCATGAATATGCCTGCCAATACAATTGCGTAAATTGACTGGCCATTGTAGAGATGCTTTACAATCCAGCCACCTACAAATCCATTGATGATTTGAGGCAATGTGATGAAAAAATTAAAAATACCCATATAGATACCCAGTTTCCCTGCAGGTATGGATGCAGATAAAATCACATAAGGCATAGCAAGTATGGAGGCCCATGCGAGTCCCACACCAAACATGGAGTATTTTAACATAGATGCATCCTCTATAAAGTATATTGAAATCAATCCAATACCACCTGCAACCAGTGATACTGCATGTGTCAGTCTTCTGTTGATTTTTTTAGCCAAAAAAGGAAGTAAAAGCGCATAGAACATGGCAACAAAATTATAGACACCGAATGCAGTACTTACTTTATTGCCTGCCTCGTTGTATGCGACAGATTGACTGTAGTCGCCTGTCAATTTATAAATATGTGTTGCAACAGCATCTGTAGTAAAAACCCACATGCTAAAAAGTGCGAACCAGCTGAAAAACTGTACGAGTCCCAATTGTTTCATGGTCAGTGGCATCTGCTTAAAATCAGTAAAGATTTCAGAAAGGCCTCCTTTGTTCGAAGCGGTTTTTCCATGGTATTTTTCATACTCTTCCGGCGCATATTCGTTTGTAAAGAAAACAGTGATTAAAATCGAGGCGATGAAAACAATTGCACCTATATAAAAAGAGTATTTAATATTATTCGCCACACCATCACTTCCTGCATCCATGCTGATGCCGTTGTTGGCCAGTACTTCTGGCAATGCAGAGCCAGCTACCGCTCCCAATCCAATTAAAAATGTTTGTATGCTGAATCCAGTTGCACTTTGTTTGTTAGGCAGATTGTCAGCAACCAATGCACGAAAAGGCTCCATGGCAACATTGAATGACGCGTCCATAACCATGACCATCCCCGCACCTATCCACAATGCCGGCAATATGTTTGCGAAGTTCCCAGAATTAGGTAGGATGATCAAGGCAATACTGGAAAGTATTGCACCAGCGAGAAAAAAAGGTTTTCTACGTCCAATGCTGTTCCATGTTTTATCACTGTAATGTCCGATGATGGGCTGTACAATCATGCCGACCAAAGGAGCGACAATCCAAAACATAGGAAGTTGTTCTACATCGGCTCCAAAAGATCTTAATATCCTGCTCGTATTGCCATTTTGCAATGCAAAACCAAATTGAATACCCAGAAATCCAAAACTCATCAAGAATATCTGACCGAGTCGGAGCTGAGGTTTTTCAACAGTTGTTGATTGACTGGACTCAATCGTAGTATTTCCCATATGGCAAGGCTTTTAATGTGTTTCTAATACACAATGATACAATTTACGAAAAAGAGATGAATTAGGATTAAATGACAAATCCATCAGGCAGAACAGCCCCTTTTTTTACAACAACGATTCCATCTTTGATCGTATACAATAAATGATCAGAGTTGTTTAAATGTTTACCACCGTTGATTCTGACATCATTGCCAATTCTACAGTTTTTATCGATGATGGCATTTTTAATATAACATCTTTCTCCTATACCAAGTTTGGGGAGACCATTTCTAACAGAGGTGTTCATTTCTTCCAAAGTTTCATAGTAATCAGTCCCCATGATATAACAGCTCACCACTGTTGTTCCATATCCAATACGTGTTCTGATACCGATCACAGAATTCTCAACCCTGGAAGCATTGATGATACAACCTTCAGCAATGATGGTCTTTTCCAGAGTGGTTCCACTGATTTTAGCTGGAGGCAACATCCTTGCTCTGGTATAAACTGCTTTTTTATTATCAAAGAGGTTAAATTCAGGTACATCCTTGGTAAGGGCAAGATTCGCTTCAAAAAATGAATGAATGTTTCCGATGTCTGTCCAATATCCCTCATATTGGAAGCTGACAACTTTATGTTTATGAATAGAGAAAGGAATGATTTCTTTTCCAAAATCAGTTGCATCTTTAAAATCCTCCAATAGAGAGTTGAAAAGAGTATCTCGGTTGAAAATATAAATACCCATGCTTGCCAAATAATCCCTGCCCTGCGCTCTCATGGCTTCTCCAGTGTCACTTACCCAATCTTTCAGCACTTCTTTTTGAGGTTTTTCAATGAAAGATTGAATGATATTGTCT
>JBEAYH010000143.1:0-2831 GCA_041159435.1 Bacteroidota bacterium
GTTGAGAGAGAGCAATCTGTTACCCAAGCAATCATTGAAAACCAAACAGAGGAAACAGTTGCAGCCACGTTGGCTCAATCAAATTTGAGTGAAGAAGTGCTCAAGGCAGCTGAATCTAGAATGGCTTTGTCAGCCCAACCCAAACAAGATGCAATTGCCATCAATACCGAAATGATCATCGAGGCATCTGTAAAGGATAAAGAAAAAGGTAGATTAAGAGGATTGGTCAGAAAATTAACCAGACAAATATTTAAAGAAGATGAAACAAGTAATCAGGAGAAAGTGATTCAGGTTGCGAGTTTTGTAATTCCAGTTTCAAATAAAAAATAAGCGTATGAAGTTTTTTTGGACAAGTGTTTTAATGTTGATTTTGCAGCATCAGGGATTTTCTCAGATCGACAGCACGGGTAAAAAAAGTATTGACACCATCAAGGTTGGTAATATAACCATTCTTAGAAAAGGAAATCTAGATAGCATGCCTTCAGCGAAGGTTTTTAGGGATACAATTAAAATTGGTGGAACTGTTGTCATTGTCAGTGAGGGGCTGGATAAAGGGTTGGAGAAGATTCGCATTGGGGGTGAAAATTTAAAGGATGTAATCACAGAGTTTAATCTGAAGTCACTTGTAAAGAAAAAACCAAAGAAATTTTCAACCAATTGGTTCGTATGGGATTTGGGTTTTGCTGGATTTGAGGATCAGACGAATTATAACTCAGCTGCTACACAAAGATTTCTTTCACCAGCCATGGGGACTAATTTTCCGGTAACTCCACCGCTCTCTAAAAATGATTTTTCCATTCGCACAACACGTATTTCCAATTTCAATCTTTGGTTCTTCATTCAAAGAATGAGTTTGATCAAGCAAGTTGTTAACTTAAAATATGGACTGGGTATAGAGAGCAATAATTACTATTACAAGACAGGTATTCAATATGAAGATGTAGGTGGAGAAACATTTGTACGCAGAGGCCTGTTGAATGAAATGAGTAAAAATAAACTTGTGGCAAATTATCTCACTGCACCACTTATGCTCAACTTCAATACAAGTCCCTCTAATCATAAAAAAGGATTTCAGTTGTCTGCTGGTGTGAGTGGAGGTTACCTGATTGGCAGTCGACAAAAAACCCAAATGGGAGGTGAGCGTTCAAAAGTCAAATCTGAATTCAACCTCTCACCATGGAAGCTTTCCTACATAGGTGAATTGGGATTGGGGGCAGTAAGACTTTATGGTTCATATGCACCCAGGGCCATGCACCAGTATGGAGTAGATCAACGTCCATACACAGTTGGAGTCAGGTTCTCTTATTAGATTTTTCCTTTTTTGATTTCCTCTACAACAGCAGGATCCAATAGTGTAGTGGTATCACCCACTTTATCCAATTCACCTTCTGCAATTTTGCGAAGAATGCGGCGCATGATTTTGCCGCTGCGTGTTTTGGGGAGTCCAGATACCAATTGAATCTTATCAGGTTTTGCAATGGGTCCGATGATCCTGCTGACTGTTGCAGTGATATCTTTTTTCACCATGTCGGGTGTTCCATGTGTGCCGCTGTAGATGACAAAGGCATAGATGCCTTGTCCCTTTACATCATGCGGATATCCTACCACTGCACTCTCAACGACACCTGCATGCATGTTGATGGCATTCTCTACTTCTGCAGTGCCGATTCGATGTCCGCTTACATTTAACACATCATCTACTCTGCCGGTGATGCGGTAAAAACCATTTTCATCTCTGTATGCACCATCACCTGTAAAATATAAATTATCATAAGTGGCAAAATAATTGGTCCTGCATCTTTCATGATCACCATAGGTAGTTCTGATGGTAGAAGGCCAAGGTGATTTGATGCAGAGATTTCCAGTTACATTGTTTTCTTTGATTTCATTTCCTTTTTCATCCAATAAAATTGGTTCAACGCCAGGCATGGGCAATGTTGCAAAACTTGGTTTCGCTGGAGTGATACCTGCAAGATTGCTGATCAATACACCTCCGGTTTCTGTTTGCCACCAAGTGTCTACAATTGGACATTTTTTCTTTCCGATGTGTTCATCGTACCAATGCCATGCTTCTTCATTGATGGGTTCACCCACCGTACCCAATACCCGAAGCGAAGAAAGGTCTTTGTCTTTGATTGGATCCAGTCCGAATGCCATGAGACTTCTGATGGCAGTTGGTGCTGTATATAGAATATTCACCTTGTATTTATCAACAATATTCCAAAATCTTCCTGCATCAGGGAAAGTTGGAATCCCTTCAAACATCAGTGTAGTGGCCCCTGCACTCAACGGGCCATATACAATATATGAGTGTCCTGTGATCCATCCAATGTCAGCCGTACAGAAATGAATTTCTTTCGGTTGGTATTGAAAAACATTTACAAATGTGTAGTTGGTATAGATCATATAACCAGCACAGGAGTGAACAACACCTTTTGGTTTTCCAGTTGAACCGGAAGTGTATAAAATAAAAAGCGGATCTTCTGCATCCATCACTTCAGGCGGGCAATCTGGATTTCCAGCAGTCTCTACCTTTCTCACTTCATCTTCCCACCAAACATCTCTTCCTTTGATCATGCTCACAGCGGTTCTTGTATGTGTATAAACTATCACCCGTTTTACAAATGAACAGTTAACCAATGCATCATCGATCACGGATTTCAGCGGGATATCTTTTGCACCCCTGAATGCACCGTCGCAAGTAATTATGTACCCAGCTTCTGCATCCTGCAAGCGGTCTGCAATGCTTTGTGCACTGAATCCCCCGAATATCACAGAGTGCATCGCTCCGATTCGGGCACAAGCCAACACAGCAATAGCCAATTCAGGGA
>JBEAYH010000145.1:0-3913 GCA_041159435.1 Bacteroidota bacterium
TGAATACACAGTCGCTGTTGAATGTTCTTGATATCGCAAAAGAGGAAAACTTTCAAAGGTGTACTGGCCTAGTAGCATTGCAGTATTTGGACCAACATCCCCCAAAGAAAACTGTCCACAGCAAACCATCATCGAACCAACTACCGTATACGGGATAAGCAAATACGCGGGAGAATTCTGGTGCAATTATTTTTATCAGCGCTACGGGGTGGATGTAAGAAGCATCCGATACCCTGGACTCATCAGCTACAAATCGGCACCAGGGGGTGGTACAACGGATTATGCAGTGGAAATTTTTCATGAGGCAAAGGATAAAAAGAAATACACTTCCTTTCTTGAAGCTGGCACCAAGCTCCCCATGATGTACATGCCTGACGCCATCAGAGCAACCATTGAACTGATGGAAGCACCTGCAGAAAAAATCTCTGTGAGAACCTCGTACAACCTGGCAGCCATGAGTTTTTCTCCAGAAGAAATTGCAGGTTCGATTCAGAAAGTTATACCCGGATTTCAGATTGCCTATAAACCAGATTATAGACAACAAATTGCCAACAGCTGGCCTCAAAGCATAGATGATTCTAAGGCGCGAAGTGATTGGGGGTGGAAGCATGAATTTGATTTGGACAAGATGACCATTGATATGCTGCAAAATATTTGAACATGAAAAAATTGGGTTTGTTTTTTATTGTTTCAGCCTTTTTTTTAAATGCATTTTCACAGCCATTTGTGTCTAAGCTGCGCGCACAAATCATTCGAGAAGATGGCCGGCATGTAATCTTCAATATCGATGAAAAGAAAACGGGACAACAATTGGAATGGGTCATTAAAAACGCAGAGGAACGCATTGCTGTAAAGGATTTTCGTATTACCAAGGATTCATTGATTGCTGCAATGCCTTTTTTTGGTGCCGAACTCTTTCTTAAAAAAACGCTACAGGGATATACGGGTCAATGGAAAAAAGCAGGATCCAAAGGAGATGTATTCATGCCGATCGAAATCAAAAAAGCAGCATACAGATACCAGTTTCCAGCTTCTTCCCGGAAGATCAACCTGACTGGAAGATGGCGGGCCTATTTTGTAAATGCTGAGGGAAAACAATCTGATGCAATTGCAGAGCTTAAACAAACCGGCAATCTATTAACTGGTAGTATTCTTACAACAACAGGGGATTACAGATTTTTGGAAGGGGTTACCAATGGCGATTCACTTGTTATGTCAACTTTTGATGGAACCCATGCTTTCTATTTCTCATCAAAAATCAGCAAAGAGGGTGCATTGGTGGATGGTATATTTGCCAGTGGTGCTACTTCCATTGAGACATGGACAGCAACCCGTGATGCCAATATTGAACTGGATGAGTCTGATGTTCTCATGCGGGTGAAGGACCCCGCTCAACAATTGAACTTTAGCTTCCCTGATCTTGATGGCAAAATGATTTCAATTCGCGATGAGAGATTCAAAGGAAAAGTGGTTGTCATACAAATCATGGGATCTTGGTGTCCCAATTGCATGGATGAAACTGCATTTCTGAGTGAATATTACAACGAGCATCCTTCGTTGGGAATTGAATTCATTGGACTCGCCTATGAATATTCAACCGATTTTGAAAAGGCAAGAATGAACCTGATGCGTTTTAAAAATAAATTCAACGTTCAGTATCCTATGCTCATCACAGGTGTTACATCCAATGATCCTTTGAGGACTGAAAAAACACTGCCCCAAATGACTTCCATCAAGGCATTTCCTTCCATGATTGTTATTGGAAAGGATGGCCAGGTCAAAAAAACGCATGCAGGGTATACTGGTCCTGCAACAGGTGTACACCATCAGAAGTTCAAGCACGAATTTGATGAGCTCATCAAATCGCTTGTGCAACAATGATAATAGTTTAAGCCAGTAATGCAATGATGTCTTTCAGGTATTTTGCATCTAATTCATCAAAGCTGTTGAGTTGATCACTGTCAACATCCAATACTCCAATGATGTTGGTTTTCTGATACAAGGGCACAACAATTTCACTTTTTGATTGACTGCTGCAAGCAATATGGCCCGGGAAAGCTTCGACATCGGGGACAACAATGATTTCATTTTTATCCCAACTGGTTCCGCAAACGCCTTTCCCTTTTCGGATGCGTGTGCAGGCAATGGGACCTTGAAAGGGGCCAAGCACCAATTCATTTCCTTCAACCAAATAAAATCCAACCCACAAAAAATCAAATTGTTGTTTGAGTGCTGCTGCGATGTTGGCAAGATTGGCAATTAAATTTTCCTCTCCCTCAACCAATGCTTTTATTTGTGGTAGGAGTTGTTGGTATTTTTCTTCCTTGTTTCCTGTGGCGATCAATAACTCTTCTGCCATCTATTTAGTTTTTACCAGGTCGGCTATTGTTTTGTTATCAAGAACTTTAAGTGTTGCATCTCTTACCAGCACCATGGTATCATGCAATCCGCAGTGCTTCTCATCACAATTTTTGCATCGCTCATAAAAGTAGAGACTTGCACAAGGTAGCATTGCAATGGGACCTTCAATTTTACGGATGATTTCAGAGAGGGGAGTCTTCAATGCACTTTGCTTGATAAAATATCCACCTCCTTTGCCTTTTTTGCTTTCTAGTACATTGGATTTCCTCAGTTCCAATAAAATGTTCTCGAGGAACTTGAGGGGAATCTTTTTCTTTTTTGAAATATCTGCAATCAGCACAGGTCCATCATCTTTGTGTTCTGCTAGGTACATCAATGCCTGAAATGCGTATTGCGTTTTTTTGTTCAGCATGGGAATCAATTTCCAAATCCAAGTACATCTTTCATGGTAAAGATACCTTTTCTTGTGGCAATAAATTCTGCTGCCAACACAGCCCCGAGCGCAAATCCATCTCGACTATGTGCTTCGTGCATAATACGAATTTCGTCAACAGCAGACATGTATTTTACTTCGTGCAGTCCAGGATAGGGATCGATTCGCTCACTTTTGATGAAGAGTTGATTTTTTGATGCAGGAACATCATTCACCCAATTTAATTTGCTGGTATTGTTGGAAAGAATCTGCTCGGCCAATGTGATAGCTGTTCCGCTGGGTGCATCTTTTTTTTGGGTGTGATGTATTTCTTTGATGGAGACATCATATTGCTTTTTCCCCTCCATCAGTTGGGCTAGTTTTTTATTGATTTCAAAAAAGATATTGACACCAACGCTAAAATTGCTGGCATATAAAAAACTTCCCTTCTTTTCAATGCATGCTGATTCCACATTTTCAAGATGTTCCAGCCATCCAGTCGATCCGCTTACAACGGGTTTTCCCAATTCAATGCACTTGATGATGTTGTCGTATGCGGTATGCGGACCAGTAAATTCAATTGCTGCATCAATATGCTCAAAATTTTGCTGATTGAATGCATCAAGATTGTTGAGGTCAATTTTTAGTTTAATATGGTGACCTCTTTCGATTGCAACCTGTTCTATTGTTTTCCCCATCTTTCCGTATCCAATCAATGCGATGTTCATATGATAGTCAGTTTAAAAATGTAAAGTGGCGGTCATGCCAAATCCCTGTTGAAAATTTCTCGTACTGGGTTGGATGCTCATGGTCAGGTCATCTGAAATATTGAAAGTCCTCAAATGCCCGTCAACCGTCGCATCCACCACATTCAATCCCCACATGAGCAAAAGTCCTAATACAGAGAAATCCATATTTTTTCTAAAGCTGTTTCTGTAGGTTCTAAGGGCTTCAGTTGAAATAGGTTGGAGTTCCCGTGCAATATTTTTGAAATTGGCGGTGTCGTTGGTGACCCTAGCAGTATATGCAAACCTGGTTTTGGTATACCAGTCGCTGTTGTATTTGAATGTAGATACCGGAATGGCCAATGCACCGTATACCAAAGGAAGTTTCCAGTACTTCTTGTTGTAGATCTGGCCG
>JBEAYH010000156.1:0-4053 GCA_041159435.1 Bacteroidota bacterium
AACCACAGCACAAGGTTATGTCATGCCCAACTACGGATTTGAATTTGCCTTGAGAAAAGATTTTCTAAAAGAAAAGAGAGGTTCGCTTACTTTCAGCATGAATGATATGTTTAGAACAAAAGTATTTGGATCTTTCTCCTCCTCTCAATATTTCACACAAACAAATAGCAGAAGAAGAGACTGGCAAGTGCTAAGAGTCAATTTCAGTTATCGCTTCGGCAAGGTAGACGCAAGTTTATTCAAGCGAAAAAATACCAAGGCAGGTGCAGATGGCATGCAGGAAGGAATGAATATGCAACAGTAAAACAAAAGCCGCTGAAAAGCGGCTTTTTTATTCTCGTTTTCCAACCAGCATCGGGACAAAAGAAAATTGATCAAATTTTTCTTCAACTAAGCTGCCATCAGACATTTTCGTAACTCGATGCATTCGCTGCATATCGTCTTCGTCCAATGGCAATACCATCATACCGCCCGGTTTTAATTGTGCAATGAGTTTCTCGGGAATGAAAGGAGCTGCAGCCGTGATCAACACTTTATCAAATGGAGCATATGTAGGAAGCCCTTCAAATCCATCTCCATAAAACAATTGCAGGGTTGGATATTTTTTTAAGTAAGCAAATTCTTTGTTGGATTCGTATAATTTTTTCTGACGCTCGATGGTATATACCTTGGCTTTCAACTCAGCCAACACCGATGCTTGATAGGCACTGCCTGTACCGACTTCCAATATTTTTTCAAATGGTTTTACCTGAAGCAACTGTGTCTGGTATGCAACGGTATAAGGCTGAGAAATGGTTTGCTCCTGGCCAATAGGGAAAGCCCTGTCTTCATAAGCCTGCTTCTCAAATGCAGAATCAAGAAAAAAATGGCGTGGCACACGAAGGATGGCATCCAAGACAGCTTGATCAGTAATGCCTTTTTCCTTGATTTGATCAACCAGCTTTTTCCGCAACCCCTTGTGCAAGTAACTATCCTCTGTTGTTCTCATGTATCACTCCTTTGTCACTCAGTTTAATCCCAGGTCGTGTATGATTGCATCGATTTTATCGCCAGCCAACTTCCATGCTTGGTCAAAATGTTCTGCTGTATCCAATTTGCCCTGCACACTGAAATAAAATTTTATTTTAGGTTCTGTCCCCGAGGGTCTTGCACTTACTTTGCTTCCATCTTCCAACACAAATTGAAGCACATTGCTCTGGGGAAGATCGATGCTGCAAACCTGACCAGTGTTAAGATCTGTTGCGGCTCTTTTTTCATAATCGTAGAGGCCAATTACTTTTACTCCTCCCAAAGTGGAGGGTGGAGCAGATCTGTACTTTTCCATCATGGCTGCAATCTGTGCCTGTCCGTCTCTACCCTTTTTCGTAATTGAAATAAGGTGTTCTCTGAACAGCCCGTAGGAAAGGTATAATTCAATCAATTTTGAAAACAGCGTTTTGCCCGCGTCCTTTTCATATGCAGCCATTTCACACAAGATGGCAACTGCACTCACTGCATCCTTGTCTCGCAGCTGGTTTCCTATCATGAGTCCATACGACTCCTCTCCTCCTATCACATAATTTTCTGTTGCCTCTTTTGATTTAATCAACTCAGCTATCCATTTGAATCCAGTAAGCACACTGTAACAATTGATATTGTTTTTGGCAGCAATGATGTCAATCATGTCGGTTGTGACAATGGTTTTGACCACCATGTCATTTTGTTTTGCGATGCCTTTTTTCTTTCTCGCTTCAATCAGATAATTGAAGGCAAGTACAGCTGTTTGATTGCCGTTCATCAGCACCCAGTTGCCATGGTGATCTTTTACGCCAATTCCAACGCGATCTGCATCCGGATCGGTTCCCAGCAGAATATCTGCATCTATATCTTTTGCTTTCTTGAGACCAAGACTCATCGCTTCACTTTCCTCTGGATTGGGATAGACCACTGTTGGGAAGTTACCATTGGGTTCAATTTGTTCATCCACCAACACAATGTTCTCAAATCCATACGCCTGCAATACCCTGGGCACCATGGTGATGCCAGTTCCATGAATGGGTGTGTAGACAATCTTGAGATTTTTTTGTTTTTTGATGACATCTGGATAAACACTCAGCCCTCTTACCATGTCAACATAAGCCTTGTCCATTTCCTCACCAATCATATGAATATTGTGTTCGCCTCCCTTCCATTTTACATCATCTGCACCTGCAATTTTTTCTACTTCGACGATGACGTTTTTATCATGGGGAGGAACCAGTTGTCCACCATCATTGAAATATGCTTTGTATCCGTTGTACTCCTTTGGATTGTGAGATGCAGTACATACAACTCCACCGTGACATGATTTGTGACGGATGGTAAAAGACAATTCAGGAGTTGGGCGCAATGCTTCAAAGAGAAAGACCTGAATACCATTGGCAGCCATTACATTGGCTGTAATTTCTGCAAAAAGTCGACTGTTGTTTCTGCTGTCATGTGCAACAGCTATTCTCAACTGTTCATTTGGAAACATTTTTATAAGGTAGTTGGCAAATCCCTGAGTGGCCATTCCCACTGTATATTGGTTGATTCTGTTGGTTCCCACACCCATCACACCACGGAGTCCGCCTGTTCCAAACTCAAGGTTCTTATAAAAAGCATCTGCCAACTCAGCAGGTTGTTCTTTTTGTAAACGACGTATTTCGGACTTGGTTGCTTCGTCGTAGTTACCATTCAACCACAAATCGACCTTTTGAGCAATTGCTTGTTCCATACCTTGATTTTTACAAAAATAACAATTGAGCGTGAGAAGATTATTCTAAATAAGCACCCTGCAATACTCCATTTTTGAATACGACTGAAATATGGTCTTCCAGTGTAGTAGCCAATGAGACTCCCACATAATCAACATGCACAGGATAGGTTTTATAACTTCTTTCAACCAACGTTGCAGTTTGGATGTTATTGGGAGACAAGGCCAAAATGGGATGAATGGCATGCAGCATCGCTTTGCCACTGTTGACCACATCATCCACAATCAGCACATGTTTGTTTTTAAAATCAACCGTCGGATCGATTTTGCAGTCAATCGGATTCAATTTATCTAGTTCAATGGCAGAAAGTTCTATTTGAAAGGAGGAGATTTCCTCCAAAATTTTTTTCAGTTCCAGCGCCAACAAGAAACCGTTTTCTTTGATACCCGCGATGTGAATCGATTGAAGTTCGGTATTTCGCTCTAAAATTTGGAAAGCAATGCGCCGCAATTTCATATGCGCCTTCTCAGCAGTCAGGATATATTTCTTGTTCATTTTGACATTGTTTTAATAATACAACGTGTAATTTAGCATAACTAATTTTTTGCATGGAAATTTTCCAACAAATTCTTTTTGGACTGGCACTTGCTACCGCTGTCTATTTCTTCTCAAAAAGAATGGCATTGATCAGAAAACTCATCTTGATGGGCAAATCAGAGGAGCTGCATGATCAACCGATAAAAAGATGGAAGAATGTTGCACTGCTCGCGCTTGGACAAAAAAAGATGTTTAAAAATCCAACTGTTGCATTGCTGCATTTGCTTGTCTACGCAGGTTTCATCATCATCAATATAGAGATGATTGAGATCATGATTGATGGATTGTTTGGCACACATCGGTTTTTGTTGGGTATCATCCCCTCTTATTACGCACTTCTGATCAATTCATTTGAAGCGCTTGCCGCACTTGTCATTGTTGCCTGTATTATATTCCTTATCAGAAGAAATATCATCCATGTTAAAAGACTGTGGTCAAAAGACCTGTCCGGCTGGCCTTCCAGGGATGCCAACATCATTCTCTTGGTAGAAATCGCATTGATGATGCTTTTTTTAAATATGAATGCTGCTGATGGTTTACTACAACTCAAAGGAGTTGAGCCTTATTCCAATCATGCAACAGAAAAATTTCATATGTCCTCTTTATTGCACCCATTGTTGGAAAATTTTTCAATCCAAACACTTATTACTACGGAAAGAGTTTGTTGGTGGTTGCATATTCTTGGGGTATTGGGCTTTTTGAATTATTTGTCCGTGTCAAAGCATTTACACATCATATTGGC
>JBEAYH010000162.1:0-29309 GCA_041159435.1 Bacteroidota bacterium
ATTAACTACCACCTCTCCTTTTATAATAAAAATAAACACGAGAGGGAAAAAAATAAATATCTGATTAATGGGTTATTCATTTTTATAAATATGACTGCTCCATATTATATAATACAAAATAATATTGAATCCAATGCTCCTTATATATTGAACTATATAAACTTCATAAATGACCTTGGATATTCAATACTATTCATTTCGATAATTAAAGAAATAAAATGGAGAATACAGACATACGAATAATTTTTACTATAATCATAAGCTCAGTTATAATTTTACTATTATTATTTCTTTTCTTTTCTATATTTTCAAAACACAAAGAAAATATTATAAAATCAGAGATTGAAATAGAAAGTATAAAATCAAAATTTGAAAAAGAGATTTTATACGCTCAACTTGAAATACAAGAAGATACTTTCAAAAAAATTTCTAGAGAAATTCACGACAACATAAGCCTAGGATTGACTCTATCAAAATTGCAACTATCTAATATGTTATCACTTGAAGAATTTAATAAAAACGAATTATGCAACTCAATTGATCTTATCAGCAAATCATTAGTTGACCTGAACGATATCTCAAAATCTCTTGATGCCAAGCAAATGGTTGCACACGGATTGATAAATGCCATGGAATCAGAAATCAAGGTAATTGGAAAATCCGGACTATTCAACATCTCTATGGAAATAGTGGGAGAACCAATTTATTTAGATGCAGAAACTGATTTGATTTTGCTTAGAATATTTCAAGAAGCTTGCAACAATATAATAAAACACGCATCCGCAAATAAGATAACCATTGACTTGATTTACAATGATGATGAAATGCTCATGAAAATTACAGACAACGGCCAAGGATTTGATATTGAAAAAGTAAGAAATAAAAAAGAAATCAGAAAAATGTCTGGACTTAAAAACTTGGAAACCAGGGCACAACTCATTAACGCAAAATTTGAAATCATTTCATTTCCCACTGTTGGCACTACTGTAAACATTAAAATACCCATTAAAAAAGATTAACATGAAAAACGAGTTCATCAAAGTAATCATGGCAGATGACCATATACTGCTCAGGAATGCCCTTGCAAATCTTATCAATAACAGCGGCACATGCAAAGTGATCACAGAAGCATCCAACGGGAAAGAATTGATTGATGCAATTTCAGAAGATAATTATCCAGATGTTGCAATCGTAGATCTCAATATGCCAATCATGGATGGCTACGAGACAGCAACAAATCTGCAAATAAATCATCCCAATATCAAAGTTTTGATGTTGACCATGTACGATTCTGAGCTTGCACTCATAAGATTACTGAAATCAGGAGTGAAAGGATTCATGAAAAAAGATATTCACCCAAAAGAATTGCTGCATGCTATACAATCAGTACATGAAAATGGCTATTACTACTCTGCGCATACAAGCAGTAAGCTGGCAGGACTCTTCAGAGGTCAAGATGATACTCCCGTACTTGAAAAAGTTACGCTATCGGAAGCAGAAATTGAGTTTCTAAAACACGTTTGCAGCGAACAGACGTACAAAGAAATCGCTTTTGAACTGGGCATGAATCCGAGAGCCATTGATGGCATGAGGGATAATCTTTTCAATCGGCTGGATGTTAAAAGCAGAGTTGGATTGGCAATGTATGCCATCAGACATGGAATAGTACCCATTTAGCTGATCAACTTATTTCGCATACCATACATGATGAGGCCAGCAATGGTTTTTGCACCTGCCTTGGCTTTCATATTCTGCCGAATTGTTTCGATTGTTCTGGGCGATAAATAGACTTCTTTTGAAATTTCCTCTGTTGTCTTGTCGAGGGCAAGTAGCTTCAAGATACTCAACTCCTTTTCATTGAATACAGCCGGATTAGGAAAATATTGCCTGGTTGATTTTTTTTGCTGCAGCTTCATTAAAACTGCTTTGTTCAATAAATCATTGAAATAAAAATCATCATTGATGCAGGTAAGGATTGCATTGTAAATCTCTTCAGGATCCGTTGTTTTTGTCAAATATGCATTGGCTCCCATTTCCATCATTTTAGCAATCATTTCCTGATCATCATACATGGTCAGTACAATGATCCGGACTGCCTCGTACTCCTTTCTCAATATTGATATGGCGCTGATGCCGTCAATCTCAGGCATCCTGATATCCATGAGCAATACGTCAGGTTGCTTGATTTTCATCTTGTGAATCAAGTCTTTACCATCTTCTGCCTCCCATATGATTTTTAAATAATCTTTACCGGAAAGAGCTGTACGTATGCCATCTCTGAAAATTTTGTGATCATCAGCCAATCCAACCTTGATCATCTCAACATGTTCCATCTTACACTTTTTAAATTTTTTTCAAAAGTCATGAAAGAGCCCTCATTCAAGTATTCGTATAAATACGAAACTGCCATTAAATGCTTATAAAAGAGGATTTTAAGATCAGACTGATCTTGTCTTTTTGATAGGATATTGGTAGTTGAAAATTTCTTTGGACAGAAAATTCAATCAGCATCAAAATTGCAAATATTTATGATAAGAATACCCCATTTAAAAGTTCAATTTCTTTATCCAGCTCACAGATATAACTTGACTCGTATTTTTCTCAAATTAAAATGAGATAAATACGAATTTAATTACCGTATTTTTACGGTGTAAAAAACGTGTATTTACTAATTATTTTAAAAACAAATCAATTCAAATAATTATATTACATTGATTATCAATGATATAATGCTAATATTTCAAAAAACTGTATCGTATTTCTACGAATACCATTTGAATGTTTTCCTGATCAAATCGAATTTAGACTTTCATTAAAGGATTTTTTTATTCACATTAAAAGTTGAATTATGTTGAAAAGTAATGTTGAAATCAATGATCAGAAGTTACTAGATGAGACTGTAGGTGAGCATATCGGATATGATTTGGGAGTTAAAATGGTTAAAGACTATTTCCAGGTTCATGGCGAAGGTGGTGCTCAGTTTGTAGGGAAAAATATAATTGAACAAATTCTTCAACAACCACAATGCATCGGGATTAATATCTACAAAGGTTTGAATGAAGATGGTCAAAAAACTTATGTTTTGGTTGGAATTGACAAAGAAAACAATCCAATTTTGAACTATTCAACTGTAGAAGTTGGTGGAAAACTGAGTCAAAAAGAAGGAATTGTTGCTGATAGAAACTTTGGTCTTGGTTGGTTTGAAACAATCAATATCCACTAACAAACAACTTCAAGAGGTTTTGTATCTATATTTGGTTACTTAATTTTCAGTCATACCAAATATATTACTAACATATTTTTCTCTGCTCTTAGGATTATTAGTTTTGATTATCCACTCAGTGAGTAAAGGTAAATCGAAAGAATTTAATCTTCTTTCAATTTACCTTTCATTTGAGCTAATAACAGATTTGATCTTAAGCCCGATTTCAAAAACAATATTCAAATCTGAATTTATTGCTGCGCATATATTCACATTAGTTGAGTTCTTCATTTTTGCTTCATTATTCAGAATTATTTCCAAGGAAAAATCCAAAAATTTCATTTTTATCATATTCTCTTCAGTTTTCACTTTGATATTTTTTTATGAAAACTTTATTAGTATAAACAGAGGATTTGATTCATTATCCGTTGGAACTTCTAATATAATCTTAACTGCAAATGCCATAATCTGCTTGAGTCAGTTTTTAAAAACTACTAAATCAGAAAATATACTACACCCAAACTTTTTCATTCTCTCATCTTCAGTAATTTATTTCTCTGGAACACTTTTTATTTATACATTATTTAATTCATATGTTGAGAATAAAAATTTTAATGACATATATTATCTTATTAATCCAATTGTCATAGCAATCAGAAATATAATGTTAGTCATAGGCATAATATATAATCTGAGTTTAAAACAAAAAGAGAAAATGATTGCTGCTTAAATGCCCCTCCTCCAAACCATATCATCCCCTAGTGTTTCAACTGTACTGATTTTCGGTACGCTGGGAATGTTGGTTTTGGCAATCGGATTGATCAGTTTTGTGGTTTTTCATCAACGCCGTATCATCAAATACCAACAGAAACTCCAAAAGCTGGAGGATGAGCAACAGCAAATTCTGCTCAATGCGTCGATCAGATGGCAGGAAGAAGAACGCCAGAGAATTGCAGCTGACCTTCACGATGATGCGGGCCCATTGCTTGCGACTGCTAGACTCTATCTGAATGACAACCTGGTAAAACAAGATATTGCTACACAATTGCAAAGCATCTACAATGCAAAACAAATCATAGACGATACAATCCAACTGATTCGAAATATTTCTCACAGCTTGATGCCCCCTACTCTTAAAAATTTTGGATTGGAATCCGCCATCAATGATTTATTCCAAAAAATAAGCGGCTCTGGTGCAATCAGTGCCAGTAGCAGGTTTCATGAGTACAAAGAACGCATGGTTGCTCAAAAGGAGTTGTTGATTTTCAGAGTGCTGCAAGAATTGATCAACAACATTCTGAAACACAGCAATGCAAGCTTTATCCACCTGACTCAAAATATAATTGACGATAAATTTTACATCTGGGTTAACCACGATGGCAAAGGAATCACACAAGAAGATTTTGAGAACATCAATAAGAGTTCTGTGGGACTCGGACTCAAAAATATCCAAAGCAGAATGAAAGTTCTGAATGCCAATATCCTCTTCGAAAAAGATCCAAGTATGACCTTTTACAAGGTCACCATTGAATTACCTGTTGTTACAGGTAAATTAAATTGATTGGAAACTTTAAAATAACTGTGCATGCAAGTCATCCGTGTCGGGATTGCCGATGATCATAAAATCTTTAGGAAAGGGATTATTCTTTCTCTTCGCCAATACACAAATATCTCGTTTGTGCTGGAAGCTGAGAATGGCGATGACTTACTTGAACAATTGAAAACCAATCAGCCTGACATTGTTTTACTGGATCTTCGCATGCCTGGCAAAGACGGTATTGAAACTGCCAAGGAGATATCCAAACTATACCCCCAAATGAAAATACTCATCATCACCATGTTTGAAGATGAGAGATATGTGAGTCACCTGATGGAAAATGGCGCGAATGGATATTTACTTAAAAATGCCGAACCAGCAGAAATCAAAAAGGCTATCATGGAGGCATTTGTTCGCGGATATTACCTGAACAATTTTGTAAATCGAATCTTGCTGAAAAAATCAACAGCAAGAATGAAAAATGCTCCATCCCTTAACAACGAGATTGTCATTTCAGAAAGAGAAAAAGAAGTGGTAAGTCTTATCTGCAGAGAATTTACTGCTTCAGAAATAGCTGAAAAATTATCTATATCGCCCAGAACTGTTGAATCCATCAAAGATCGATTGATGGAAAGATTTGGGTTGAAAAACACAGCTGGACTGGTATTTTTCGCTGTCAAAAATGAGCTGATCGACTGAAATAGGTCCTGGTTTCTCTCCCACTGTATACCAATGGCATTTCATAACTTTGCAACATATGAGCAAAAAAGGAAAAGTACTGGTTGCAATGAGTGGTGGTATTGACAGTACCGTGGTTGCATTGATGCTCCATGAACAGGGTTATGAAGTGATCGGAATTACCATGAAAACATGGGATTATGCTACCTCCGGTGGGGGCAAAAAAGAAACAGGATGCTGCAACCTCGACTCCTTCAACGATGCAAGAGCCGCAGCTGTGCATCATGGATTCCCACATTATATCATCGACATCAGAGAAGAATTTGGAGATGCTGTCATTGAAAACTTCATAGAGGAATACATGGCTGGGAGAACTCCCAATCCATGCGTGATGTGCAACACACATATCAAATGGAGAGCTTTGCTGAAAAGAGCCAATGCACTGGACTGCGAATTCATCGCGACCGGACATTACGCAAATATCAGAGAGGAAAACAATCGCTTCATTATCAGTAAAGGCGTAGATGAAACAAAGGACCAGAGTTATGTGCTCTGGGGACTCCAACAGGATCTGCTTTCAAGAACCATCCTACCGCTTGGTAGCTATAGAAAAACGGCCATCAGACAAATGGCACTCGATTTTGGATACCCTGAATTGGCCAAGAAAAGCGAAAGCTATGAAATATGTTTTGTGCCAGACAATGATTACAGAGGATTTCTGAAAAGAAATGTGGAAGGCATTGAAGAACAATTGAAAGGCGGCCTTTTTGTTGACAAACACGGAAAAATATTGGGCAAACACAGTGGTTATCCTTTCTATACCATTGGCCAAAGAAAGGGACTGGAAATTACCTTGGGAAAACCTGCCTTTGTAACCGCCATTGATCCGCTGACAAATACTGTTGTATTGGGCGATGAAGATGATTTGCTGAAAAATGAAATGCAAGTGGGACAGATCAACATGATCAAGTATGATCACATTGAAGATGGCACAGCCTCTATTGTTAAGATTCGCTACAAAGATGCAGGCAACCAAGCAACCCTGTTCAACGATGGGAAAAACATCCGTGTAAACTTTTACGACAATGCCAAAGGCATTGCACCCGGACAATCAGCTGTTTTCTACGAAGGCAATGATGTTGTTGGTGGAGGCATCATTCAAAGAGAAAAATAAGATGCGCCTATACCAACTCTTCATATGCGCTGTATTTTTGATCTCAACTGCGAGTTGCAATAAATCAACAGAAGTACTCAATACCAAAAGTATCCAAACCTTCATGCCACTTGAAATTGGGAAATACATTTTATACAATCTCGATTCAACAGTGTATACCAATCTTGGCACCAAAATAGAAATACGCAGCTATCAAATCAAGGATACCATACAGACAGTTACAACAGACAACCTGGGAAGAAAAGTTTTCAGAATTTCAAGATTATTAAGAAGCAATACAGACTCGAACAACTGGAAAAATATTTTTACTTACAATGCCATTCTAGACAGCACCAAACTTGAAATCATTGAATCCAATCAAAGATACCTTAAGCTGATGCTGCCGATCAAAGAAGGGTTTAACTGGAAAGGAAATACTTATTTGAATACAGTCAGCTCTCCTGACCTTCAATTTTTGAACAATTGGGAATACCGTTACTTAGATGTAGATAAAAGCATCACCATCAATAATGTACGATTCAACAATACCATAAGTGTATTGCAACGGAATGATACCATCAACAATCCTTCCAATAAAAATGTGCTCTCCGAAATCAATTATTCAAAAGAAGTTTTTGCGGAAAACATTGGACTGGTATTCAAGGAATTCAAACACCAGGTTTGGCAACCCCCCAATGCCAACAGCAACTCAGGCTATTATGAAGAAAACAGCTACGGCATAAAATTGTCTATATTGAGGCATAATTTTTCAATTCCCAAATGAAAAATATTTCCACCGCATTCCTGCTGTTGCTGTCCCTCCAAACAAAAGCGCAAAACAGCAGATTTGTATTGGAACTGACTGATAAAAAAGGTTCAAATTACAGCCTGTCCTCTCCACTTTCATTCCTCTCCTCACAAAGCATCGAAAGAAAAAAGAAATACAATATATCAATCGACAGCGCCGACCTGCCAGTATCCAAGGTGTATATTGATAGCATTTTAAGAATAGAAAATATCCAAATGATTGGCAGCTCAAAATGGATGAATTTCGTGGTGATACAGACAAACAATCAACAATCCTTGCAAAAAATACAATCACTTGGATTTGTAAAAAAACAATACCCCATTGCCAAAAGCATTTCAAGTGTTGATGCTAAAGAAACAGATCAAATCAAAACAGATAAAAACCATCTCTACTCCACAGAAAATACTGCAGAAAATCTTCTGAATTATGGCAAGAGTCTTGGACAAATCTCTATTCACAATGGAGAATACCTGCACAACAAAGGATTTACTGGATCGGGCATAAAAATTGCAGTTTTTGATGCAGGTTTTTTCAAGTACCAAACGTATGATGCTTTCGACAGCTTGCGGAAAAAAGATAAAATAAAATATACATGGGATTTTGTAAGCAACCACTCTTCTGTAAATGAAGACGACCCTCATGGCATGAGTTGCCTTTCAATCATGGGAGCTAATTTACCCGGGAGATTCGTTGGCAGTGCTCCAGGAGCTGAATTTTATTTATTCAGGACCGAAGATGCAAGATCAGAATACCCCATAGAAGAGGTATACTGGCTGATGGCAGCAGAAAGAGCAGACAGTATTGGCGTAGACATCATTTCATCTTCTCTAGGATACACAACATTTGATAACAGCATGTTTAATCATGTATACAGTGACCTGAATGGAACAGGAACCATTGTAAGTAAAGCAGCTTCAACGGCAGTTTCCAAGGGAATGATTGTTACGAGTAGTGCAGGCAATGAGGGAGATGATCCCTGGAAATATATTTCTGCACCTGCCGATGGCAAAAATGTACTGGCAGTTGGCGCTATCAATACTTCCAATCAAATTGCTCCTTTTTCTGGATTTGGACCTTCGGCAGATGGAAGAACCAAACCAGATATTGTTTCCGTTGGATTCAATACCCAATTGATCGCTTCAGATGGGAATGTTGGCATCGGGAATGGGACTTCCTTTTCAAATCCAAATATTGCAGGACTCATTGCATGTCTCTGGCAAAGTTTTCCGGAATTCAATAATCTTGAAATAATACAAGCGATCAAACAATCTTCTCATCAATACTTGAATCCAGATAACAGAAAAGGATATGGAATTCCCAATATGCAGCTGGCTCATGAAGATTTAAACAAACAAAGAGACATCAGAAATGCACAAAAAATGCTGATTGAAAAAAACATAGCTGTTTACCCAAATCCAATCAACAGTTATTGCAAGATCGCCTACAAGCCCTCTCAAGATGGAATTTTTATATGGAGATTGGTTAATACCAATGGTCAAACCATCATGTCAGAAAAAAATTCTGTCAAGTCCAGTCAATATTATGTATTTGAAATAAAAGATTTATCATCCTTATCAAGAGGAGTATATTTTCTCCTTTACAGCAATGGAACAGAAAAAGGAACGCTGAAGATCATAAAGTAATCAAGGCTGCAAATAGCTGATCACCCCGTTGAGGATACCCAATAAAATATTGCTGTTTCAACACTTTTATAGCATGCTTTTCAACCAACTCATTGAGTACCCCCTCATTTTCACTTGCAAAAACAGAACAGGTTATATATAAGAGATAACTGTTCTTCTTAATAAATGGCAAGAGGTTCTCAACGATCCTGACTTGCTTCTTTTGATATACTTCTATTGTTGCAGGATCAAAAGAACGAAGCCATTCCGGACTCCTTCCCCAGGTACCGGAACCTGTACATGGAACATCAGCGATGATCAAATCAATTCCAGTTGAAGGTAAGTACTGTTTTGCTACCTGAACAGAAAGTGAATTGGTCAAGTCAACGCAAAATGATTTTTCAATTGAAACAGCTGCAAGATTCATTCTCCTGGAAAGCTCGTCCAGCATATGCTCCCGAAGATCTGAAACAAAGTGTCTTTTAAAATGAAATGCATCAGCTGCAAGAATTGATTTTCCGCCGCTTCCGGCACATGCATCCCATACAGCATCGGCATTAACCTTGTAACCATCCAACAAGGAAATGGTTTTTTGAGAACTGATATCTTGAACAAGCAAATCACGATCCAGGTTGAACCATTTGGTCAAATCAATGTGCTGCTCAAATCCAATGAATTGATCCGAAGTAACATGGGGAATCTGATACTGATTTAATTGCTGGATCAGGTCAAGGGGAGATTGATGACGACAGTTGATATATACAAGTGGCTTGGTGAGATGACTTTGATTGAAAGGCACATGTTCAATTGAATCAGAAAGGTATTGGTTAAATGCAAAGATTTTTGAGGAATCAAATGCAGGATAAAATCCTGGCAATCTTTTTAATTTTTCATCCAAAGATTTTTCAATTACAATTGCCAAAGCAGGATTGAAAATGGATAAAAACCCATTATCAGAAGTATGTGTAAGATAAAAACCAATAACAATTTGTTCTTGTATGGAATAACCTAGTGATGACTGTCCGATTCTAAAATACCCAAAGCAAAGATCAGCTATGGTTTTACGATCTTTTGAACCAAATTTTTTGTATTTCCTGAAATGATTTTTCAGATAGATACTGAAAGGCTCATTGAAACGGTATGCCCCAATAATATCAATGGCTGATCGAAGGTGTTGCTGATAAAATTCAGCCATGATCTGTATGTTTATACAAGATTAGAGCTCCAACAATGATTTCACCGGATCTTTTCCAAAAAGCAACTGTTGTGGATTCTCCAGCAACTCCTTGATTCTTACCAGAAATCCTACACTCTCCTTTCCATCAATGATTCTGTGATCATAGCTCAATGCCAAGTACATCATGGGACGAGCGACAATTTGACCTTTTACTACAATTGGACGCTCCTCAATCTTGTGCATTCCTAAAATGGCAGATTGCGGTATGTTGATGATCGGAGTACTCAAAAGAGAACCAAAGACACCGCCATTGGTGATGGTAAATGTTCCACCTTGCATTTCCTCCAGCGTAAGTTTATTGTCCCTTGCTTTGGTAGCCAGTTCAATGACTTTCTTTTCGATGTCGGCCATAGAGAGGCTCTCTGCATTTCTGATAACAGGAACTACAAGTCCCTTGGGTGCAGAAACCGCAATAGATATGTCACAATAGTCATGGTAGAGCAATTCATCATTGCTGATGTATGCATTCACTGCAGGAAACTCTTGAAGAGCGTAAGCTGCGGCCTTTGTGAAAAAGCTCATGAAGCCAAGGTTTACACCGTGTTTTTCCTTGAATTTATCCTTGTACTGTGCTCTGATATCCATCACAAAACTCATATCCACTTCATTGAAAGTGGTGAGCATGGCAGTAGTATTTTTTGCTTCAACCAAGCGTTTAGAAACGGTCTTCCTCAACTGTGTCATTTTCTCCTTGCGCTCATTCCTGCTGAACAATTCAACCCCAGGCTTGCGTCCGGGATTGGACAGTGCTTCCAAAACATCCTGCTTTAAAATTTTTCCGCCTGATCCGGAAGGCGCAATTCCCTTTGCATCTACTTTCTTATCAGCGATGATCGCAGCAGCAACAGGAGTAGCTTTCACATCGGCTTTTGGTGCAGCCTCCGTCTTGGGAGCAGCAGCTGCTTTTTCTTTTTTCTCTGAAGGCGCAGCAGCAGACTCAGGACGTTTTGCTTTTTCATCAATCGAACATACCACATCCCCTATTGCCAATGTATCTCCTTCCTGTACCTTGATTTTCAAAATTCCTGCTTGTTCGGCATTTATTTCGAAGGTTGCTTTTTCACTTTCAATCTCAGCCAGCACTTCATCACGCTCAACCCATTGTCCATCTTGTTTAAGCCATTTAGCAAGACTTACCTCGTTGATGGATTCACCTACAGTTGGCACTTTAATGTCTATCATAATATTTGGTTAATTGGTAGTTATAAGAAGTTATTTGCTTGAAAATGCTTTTTTCATCAGTGATTCCTGCTCTGCAGCATGTACTTTATTGTATCCAGTAGCAGTTGCTGCACTCGCTGTTCTCGCAACAATCTCAAATGGAACCAAATCAAAATTCATTCTCATAAATGATGCAGCTCCCATATTCATCGGTTCTTCCTGAACCCATGTCCAACTAGCTTTGGGGTATTTCTCTTTGATTGATTCCAACTGTTTAACAGGCAATGGATAAATCTGCTCCAATCTGACAACTGCTGTATCTGATATGTTGTTCTGAATGCGGTAGTCATTCAAATCAAAATAAACCTTGCCGCTGCAAAGGAGAATGCGTTTTACTTTTTTTGCATCAACCTGAACATCATCTATGACTTCCTTGAAACCATCTCCGGTAAAATCATCTACTGAAGAATAAGAACCAGGATGCCTGAGGTTTGCCTTAGGTGAAAAATTGATCATCGGTTTTCTGAAGTTCCATGTCAATTGTCTCCTGAGTGCATGGAAAAGGTTTGCAGCATTTGAAATGTTTGTAATAACCATGTTCAATTCTGCACACATCTGCAAATAACGCTCCATACGTGCACTGCTGTGCTCCGGTCCCTGTCCTTCGTATCCATGCGGCAACAACATGACCAATCCGTTCATCCTGTTCCACTTCTGCTCTGCACCAGAAATAAACTGGTCTATCATTGTTTGTGCACCATTGGAAAAATCTCCAAATTGTGCCTCCCAAAGCACCAGTGCATTGGGATTTGCCAATGCATACCCATATTCAAATCCCAACACTCCATATTCGCTCAACAAAGAGTTATAGATATTGAATTGATTTGTTGCACCAGGTACATTGCTGAGTCTGTTGTAGGATTGATCGGTTTTTTCATCCATGATCACTGCATGTCTGTGGCTGAATGTGCCTCTTTTGACATCCTGTCCACTCATGCGTACATCTTTCCCATCAGCAAGCAAACTGGCGTATGCGAGCAATTCACCTGTTGCCCAATCAACTTTATCCTCTTTCTCGAGCAATGCGATCTTGTCTTGCAAAAGCTTCTCGATTTTTTTCAATGGCTTGAATCCAGACGGAACCGACATGATATGATCGAAAAGTAATTTGAATTGTTTTTTATCGATCGCAGTCACCGGTGATTTTTCAAAATCTTTTTCTGTAGCCTTTACCAAACTCTTCCACACCAATTCAGGAGCCTGGTAATGATAAGGCAAAGGATGTTGCTTTACTTCATCCAGACGTTCTTGTAAATCAGTCCAGAATTTCTTCTCCATCTCTGTTGCGAGGGATTGGATTTCAGGTGTCTGATCATCATTCAACAAGGCAATATAATTTTCACGTGGATTCAAATGTTTTTCAATGATCGAATACAATCGAGGTTGTGTAAACTTTGGATCATCGCCTTCATTGTGTCCATGTCGCCTGTAGCAAACCATGTCAATGAAAACATCGCTGTTGAATTTTTGTCTGTAGCGCGTTGCAATCTCCATGCATTTAACAACTGCTTCTGGATCATCCCCATTGACATGCATGACTGGGGCATGCACCATGGCTGCAAGTGAAGTACAGTAATCAGCAGTTCTTGCATCTTCAAAATCAGTTGTAAAACCAATTTGGTTATTGATGACAAAATGAATGGTACCGCCAGTATAATATCCGTCCAGTCCAGACATTTGAAGTATTTCATAAACGATTCCCTGTCCTGCAATCGACGCGTCCCCATGAATCAAAACAGGCAGGATAGAATCATATTGACTGTTGTACATAACATCCGCCTTCGCTCTTGAGAATCCCAATACAACAGGATCAACTGCTTCAAGATGGGATGGATTGGGCATGAGTTTCAATGCGACTGTTTGTCCACCTGTGGTTTTCACTTCACTCCCGTATCCAAGATGGTATTTTACATCCCCGCTGCCCATTGTCTGGTCTGGCGTTGACTTCCCTTCAAACTCGCTGAAGATATGTTCGTAGGTTTTACCCATGATATTGGCGAGCACATTCAACCTTCCCCTGTGCGCCATCCCCAATACAACTTCTTTTACACCTAGATCACCGGCAGTATTGATCATTGCATCCAATGCTGCAATGGTTGTTTCACCACCTTCCAACGAAAATCTTTTCTGACCAATGTATTTTGTATGAAGAAATTTTTCAAAAATTACTCCCTGGTTCAGCTTTTCCAGAATTCTTTTCTTTTTCTCTAATGGAACTGCATGCGGGAAATGTTGTTCCATTTCCTGTGTGAGAAAATCAATTTTCTCCTGATTGCTGATGTATTTAAACTCAATTCCCACATGGGTTGCATAGCAACGGGTCAAATGTGCAAGAATCTCTTTCAATGTAACCGTACCCAAACCGATGAGATTGCCCGCATAGAAAGCAGCATTCAAATCAGCTTCTGATAAACCGAAGAAACTTAAATCCAGGTTCGCACCTCTGTCCTTTCTTTTGCGAATTGGATTGGTAATGGCGATCAAATGTCCCTTGTTTCTGTACCCTAGAATCAGTCTGTAAACACCCAATTCCTTCTTCCAATCCACATCAGAAGGAACTGCAGCGGCAGAGATACTGTTTGATTGCAGCTGACTTACGGCAAAATCAAATCCTTCAAAGAATTTTCTCAGATCAGGATCAATGTTCTCAGGTGATTTCGAAAATTCCTGGTACAAATTTTCGATGTACGACGGGTGTGATGAAGTGATGTATGAAAAGTCCTTCATTGTAAGGGTATATGGGTTTGACAAATCGGTTCGCAAATATCGTTGATTTAAGGCAAAAAAATAAGCCAAAAATCATGCATAACTGATTGAATTTCCGATAAAAAGACCTGTTTTTTGGTTGTTTAGGGGAAGTGACTTACCTTTGCAACCCATAAAAAGAATAGACAGCATGGCAAACCACAAGGCAACCCAGAAAGATGTACGTCAAGTTGAGAAACGCAGGGAAAGAAACCGTTATCAAGGCAAAACTACCCGTAATGCAATGCGTGATTTGCGTGCATTGACGGATGCATCTGAAGCAGCAAAAAACCTGCCTGATGTGTTGAGCAAAATCGACAAGCTTGCCAAAAAAGGTGTCATTCACAAAAACAAAGCTGCCAACCTTAAAAGCTCGTTGACCAAAGCAGTTGCAAAATCAAAGAAGGCATAACTTCTTACAAAATAATTATTCCAAAAGAACATCCCCGGATGTTCTTTTTTCGTTTATGGCATCCCTTGTAAATCTTTACCTTCGCATATGACCGAGAAAATTCTAATCCTTGATTTTGGCTCTCAATATACGCAGCTGATCGCCCGAGCCATCAGAGAAGCCAATGTTTATTGCGAAATTGTTCCATATCATCACAATATCGCCTACACCAACGACTTGAAAGGTGTGATTCTCTCAGGTTCACCTTTCTCTGTAAATGATGCAAAAGCACCTGAGGTAAACATCAAGGAAATTGCACAACAGAGAAATGTACTCGGTATCTGCTATGGCGCACAACTGACATCCAAACAATTTGGAGGCAGGGTTGAAAGATGTGAAAAAAGAGAATATGGCAGGGCTCAATTGGATATCACTTCTTCCAATACGCTGCTGGATGGAATTCCCTCCCAGTCACAGGTTTGGATGAGTCACGGTGACTCCATCCTGGACCTCCCACAACAAGCAACAGTTTGTGCCATCACAGACTCTATTCCGGTTGCAGCGTTTCAATTGAATGAAGCTGGTTGCCATGATATCTACGGACTCCAATTCCATCCTGAAGTATACCACTCATCATATGGCAAACAAATCATTCAAAACTTCCTCTATAAAATTTGTGGCTGCAAGGGTGATTGGACGCCTGCACATTTTATTTCTGATACGGTAGAGGCCCTGAAAAAACAGATTGGTGATAAAAAAGTTGTAATGGCTTTGAGCGGTGGAGTCGACTCTACTGTTGCAGCCACACTCATACATAAAGCAATCGGTAAAAATCTTTATGGAATATTTGTTGACAACGGCGTACTCAGAAAAGGTGAATTTGAATCTGTTATTCAAACATATGCTCAACTTGATCTCAATGTGAAGGGCGTTGATGCAAAACAGCGATTTTATGATGCATTGAATGGATTGACCAACCCCGAAGAAAAAAGAAAAGCAATCGGAAAAACATTCATCGATGTGTTCGATCAAGAATCACATCAATTGCAGGACATCTCATTTCTTGGACAGGGAACCATTTATCCTGATGTGATTGAAAGTGTTTCTGTACATGGCCCATCTGTTACGATCAAGTCACATCACAATGTAGGCGGACTGCCAGAAACCATGAAACTTTCACTCGTAGAACCACTCCGATTTTTATTCAAGGATGAAGTGAGAAAAGTGGGATTAGAATTGGGAATCCCCCCTGAATTGTTGTTCAGGCATCCATTCCCGGGACCCGGACTTGCCATTAGAATTCTTGGTGAAATCACTGCAGAGAAAGTTGCCTTGTTGCAGGAGGCTGATAAGATTTACATCGATGGACTCAAAGAACATCAATTATACGACAAGGTTTGGCAAGCCGGCGCCATTCTGCTTCCAGTTAAGTCAGTTGGTGTTATGGGAGATGAAAGAACATATGAATTCACCGTTGCACTCAGAGCGGTAACATCAGTAGATGGCATGACGGCTGACTGGGCACATCTACCCTATGAATTTCTTGGAAAAATATCCAATGAAATCATCAACAGGGTAAGAGGCATCAACAGAGTGGTATATGATATCTCAAGCAAACCTCCAGCCACCATTGAATGGGAGTAATCAATCCACCCAATCTGCTATAAAAATATTGGTATCTCTTGTTCCACCATTGTTTCTGTTGGAGCAAAATATAACCTTCTTGCCGTCCATACTGAACATGGGAAAGGCGTCAAAACCTTTGTCACGGCTGATCTTGCGTAAATCTGATCCATCCTCATTCATCAAATAAAGATTGAAAGGAAACCCTCTCTTGTATTCATGATTGGAAGCGAATATGATGGTTTTGCTGTCTGGCATATATGCAGGTGCCCAGTTTGCTTGTCCAAGTTGACTAACCTGTTTTGCATTGGAACCATCCGCATTGGCGATCCATACTTCCATTTTGGTCGGAGCAACCAAATTTTCTTTCAACAACTCCTTGTATTCCCTGATCTCTTCAACAGTAGTTGGCCTGGATGCACGCCAGATGATTTTTGTTCCATCTGGACTGAACCATGCACCTCCATCGTATCCGAGTTCAGAAGTGATGCGCGTAATTTTCCCTGACTTCAAATGCATGGTATACAAATCAATGTCACCATCTCTGGTTGATGTAAACAACATGGTCTTGCCATCAGGCGAAATCGTTGCCTCTGCATCATAACCCGGACGATTGGTTAGATTTTTTTTGATATTCCCCTTGATGTCAGAAAGAAAAATATCATAGCTGTCATACAGTGGCCAAATGTACTTATTGCCATATTTGGCGCGATCCGGCACAGGTGGACATTCACTGCTTCCCAAGTGTGTGGAGGCATATACAACATGCTTACCGTCTTTTAAAAAAGCCCCACAGGTGGTTCTTCCTTTGCCATTGCTGACCTGAATAGGAATAAATTGCTCATCCTTTTTGGTAGGAACTTTACCAATAAAAATCTGATCACATGCAATGCCCTCTTTGAGATTTGTTTTTTGATAAATGATCCATTTTCCATCAAAACTGAAATAAGCCTCTGCATTGTCGCCTCCAAATGTCAATTGACGTATGTTTTTAAAATGCGGCTCATTCGCGTATTGCAGCGAATCCTGCGAAATAGCAACATGCACCAACGTTGTCATGGAGAATGCGAGTAGAAAAAAGAAACGCTTATTCATGATATACAAATTTCAATTGTGCGCAAATGTACAGATTCATAAGAGGACTCCTGTCATGGAATATTCATAAAACAAAGACATTTTGTAGCTTTGCACATGATCAGAGATTTTAGTAAAGGTCAAGCCCCTATTGCTTTTTGCTTGATGTTGCTCCTGGGTTGCTCCCAAAGCAATTCAACCAATGAAGACAGCCTGGCAGATGCAAATGCCGGCCAGTCCCCTTTTGAACAGCTCTATCAACTTGCAGGTCAAAAAAATCAGCAATGTATTGTATTGTGCGATTCACTGATCAGTGCAACCAGCGATCAAAATACAAGAGCAGAAGCATTTTTCATCAAGGGATTGTATTATGCCAATACACAGGACTTAAAAAAAGCTTCCCAATACTTTGACTCAACCATTCAGGAGAATTATACTTATTACGATGCCTACATTGAAAAAGGAATTTTACTTCATCAACAGGATGCATTTCAAGAAGCATTGGAAACCCTCCAAATTGCACTTAATTTGACAAAAAATAATCCCGATCTTTATTACTGGATTGGAAAATCATACGAAGGGTTGAAAAAAAACAAAGAGGCAGTCAGGTTTTATGAGTGGACACTTCAATCAGATCCCAATTATGAAGCTGCTGAAGAGGCGTTAAAAAGAATAAAACAATAATATGGCAATCATAGCACCATCTCTGCTTTCTGCTAATTTTCTTCAATTGGAAAATGCCTGTAACATGATCAACGAATCAGCTGCAGAATGGCTGCATTTAGATGTCATGGATGGAAGATTTGTGCCCAATATCAGCTTTGGAATACCCGTTATAGCAGCTGTCAGAAAGGCTACGCAAAAAGTATGTGATGTTCATTTGATGATTGAAGAACCTGAGAAGTTCACTCAGGCATTCAAAGATGCAGGAGCTGATATATTGACTGTGCATGTAGAAGCCTGCAACCACTTGCATAGAAATATCCAGCAAATCAAATCATTGGGGATGAAAGCTGGCGTAGCCATCAATCCGCATACACCGTTGGAGTCATTGAAAGAGATCATTGGCTTTGCAGACCTGATCTGCGTAATGTCCGTAAACCCAGGATTTGGAGGGCAACAATTTATCAACGCAACATTGAATAAAATAGAACGGTTAAAAAACCTGATCATTCAATCAAATGCACAAACCCTGATTGAAGTGGATGGAGGCATCACTGTCGACAATGCTTCAGATGTGGTGAAAGCCGGCGCTGACGTGCTTGTTGCAGGAAATACCGTATTCAATTCAAATAATCCTACTGCCACTATCAAATTGTTAAAAAGCATCTGATCGCTCTATTTCAGGCGATTTTATAGAACAAGTTTACTAACAGGGTGTTGATAAATTAGTGTTGGAACATACCCAACAGTTTGGTTAAATTTATAAGGAACAAGCAATCTTTGACTAACCACTTAAAATGCAACACATTGACTGAAACCATCATCAACCTCGATTCTGTAAATCCGATTGAATTTTTTGGTGCAAACAATGGCAAATTAGATCTCCTCAAAAAAAGATTTCCCCTTCTTAAAATCCTCAGCAGAGGAACACAACTCAAATTGAGCGGCGCTCCCGAACAAATTGAACAGGCAAAAGAAAAAATTGATATGCTTGTTCAGTATCTAGAGAGAAATGGAAATGTAAGCCATAATTATTTTGAACAAATACTTGGAGGTGACGATGCTGAAAGCATTGACAACTTTGTTGACAAGCATCCGAATGATGTGCTCGTGTTTGGCCCCAACGGTAAATCGGTACGTGCCAGAACACAAAACCAGAAAAAAATGGTGGCATTGGCAGAAAAAAATGACATCATCTTTGCAATTGGTCCAGCTGGTACCGGTAAAACATATACAGCAGTTGCACTTGCCGTCCGTGCATTGAAAAATAAAATGGTAAAAAAGATCATTCTCACGCGTCCAGCTGTTGAAGCCGGCGAAAGTTTGGGTTTTCTACCAGGTGACCTCAAGGAAAAAATCGATCCATATCTTAGGCCTCTATATGATGCATTGGATGATATGATTCCAGCTGACAAGTTGGGTTATTACATGAGTACAAGAGTCATCGAAATCGCGCCCTTGGCTTACATGCGTGGTAGAACCCTCGACCATGCATTCATCATACTAGATGAGGCGCAGAATACCACTGATTTACAAATCAAAATGTTTCTCACCCGCATCGGGTCCAATGCAAAAGCCATTATTACAGGTGACCTGAGCCAAATTGATCTTCCTAAAAACCAGAAAAGCGGTTTGGATAAGGCAACCAGGATTCTTAAAAACATAGACGGCATTGCGCACATCGAATTGGATGAGGAAGATGTGGTTCGACATCGATTGGTAAAAGCCATTATTCGTGCATATGATAAAGAAAGAGATAAAAATGATCAATAAGAAGTTTCGTTTGATGTGCTTTGCTGCAATCCTTCTGTTTGCTGCTTGCCAGGAACCCGAGGGGTTTTCAAATCCAGAGGATCCGCTAGATGCAGGAAGGGAGTTCGTAAGAGCAGTTTTGGATGGGGATTTTGAAAAAGCATCCTTGTATGTTTGTGAAAACGAAGAGGACAAGGAAATATTTGAGCGTTACAAACAATACATGAAAAAACAGCCTAAAAACGAGAGACTCCAATTAAAATCAGCATCCATTATTGTGAACAGTGTTGAAAAATTGAATGACAGCATCTCCATCATCAATTTCTCTAATTCACACACCATGAAGCCTGCAGATTTGAAAGTTGTCAAGGAACAAAATAAATGGAAAGTGGATTTCAGCTATACATTTTCCGGAAACCTGCCTGCAAATGATTAATCTCTATAACAGTTTCCTTGTTGTTACTGGTAGTGCGGTTGGAGGTGGATGCAGATTTTGGATCAGTACATTGATTCAAAAACAATCAACTGCCTCATTTCCACTTGGAACTTTCATGGTAAATATGTTGGGGTGCTTTGCAATTGGCTTGGTGGTTGCCATTGCAGAGAAATACACCTCTGATCAAACGAACCTGATGCTGTTGTTGGCAACTGGCTTTTGTGGGGGATTCACTACATTTTCTGCGTTTGCCATGGAAAATCTCCAGCTGCTAAAAAATGGATGGAATCTGCAATCTGCCGTATACATCATTGTATCGGTGGTGCTTGGAATTGTACTTGTAAAAACAGGCATTGCGTTGGTAAAATAAATGGAACTCAAGAAAGATATTTCAATGGAGACAATAGTGTATCTAATCCTGATAGGAATTGCTGCTGGATTTTTAGGAGGAATGGTGGGCATTGGAGGCGGTGTGATCATTGTGCCAGCACTTGTACTGCTGCTTGGAATCACCCAGCACAATGCACAGGGAATTTCACTGGCCATGATGCTGTTTCCAGTTGGAATATTGGGCGTCATCAATTACTATAAAAAAGGATACGTAGATTTCAAATACGCTGGATTGATAGCTGCAGGATTTCTGTTGGGCAGTTATCTGGGAAGTAAATTTTCTTTGAGCCTCCCTCAGGATACAGTCAAAAAAATATTCGCCATCGTAATGATTATTCTTGCAGTAAGAATGCTACTGACAGGAAAGAAATAATTGTATTTACTGATATTGAATGTACATCGGTACTGGCTTTAGCTTCAGCAATTCTGAAGGTGTGAGCATGCGATGAGGCGGCTCCTTCAAATCATTTTTATAGAATAATTTAAATCCTGTGAATTGAATCGGTTCCGCATAAACAAACTGTTTATAGGTATTGATTTTTCTTGCAGGAGCACCCCATCCATCCATATCTACAATGATTTGGACTTCAGGATGTTTTTTGATGGATTTGTATTCGCGTACCATGTTCTGTGTAAAACGATGAATGACCAGCATCTTTGGAGGAAGACTGTACTTTTGAACGAGGTCTTTTAAGTATTGAGATGCGTAATTGATATCTCCTGCGTCAAAAGTCCCAATAACTGTTCCAGGCCGCTGCCCTCCTTTCATGGAAAACTCCGGATCTATTCCCAAATGCACATTGGGCAATTGAAGGTATTTTTCGATTACCGGGATTTCTTCGCGCAAATTGCTGAGACCAACCTGGATGTCTAAAAAGACCAAAGCATCTATTTCAGCAGCCATTGCCATCACCTTATCAATTTCTTTGTTTGGCATGCGCAACCTGTATTTTCCGCCAGCTCCAGGTGAACCCTGTGCTGTTGTAACAATATAATGAAGAGCTGGCTTTACAGGTGTAGATGGATCAGCCTTTCGCCAAATGTCCAGCTCCCCCTTCAGCTTTGCAAACATTTGAGGTTTCGGAAGTTCTCCCAATATTCCCATACGGGTAGAATAGAGATTGCCATAGTAGGCGATGATTCTATGATGTGGGAGCCATGCACCTGCCAATGGAAAATCACCTTTAAACTTCCATTTATCGGAGCTGTCTCCATTCAACATGGCATTGATTTTTTTCCTGTATGCAGCAGTATCATTCACTGCAACAGGTGACTTCGAAGCAGCTTTTTCTTTGATGATTTTGGTTGAAACAGAAACTGCTTGGGGATCTGATTGTGCATTTGAACAGGAGAAAACTGTAAATCCAACAACAGACCATACAAAAAACAGGCAAAATGACTTCAATTTATTGCTTTTCATGTTGAACATTGTTGCGTAAAAATAACAAAGTCAACCCAATAAAATCGATTTACATCTTTTCGTTTCTAAATACCACCAATCCATCGAATACATCGATGATCACAGGTTTTGTTTTATCAATATCTCCAGCAAGAATACGCTTTGATAATTGATTGACAATTTCCTTTTGTATCAATCTCTTCAATGGCCTTGCTCCAAACTGAGGATCAAATCCATGCTCAGAAAGATAATCCAGGACATAGGGAGTGTATGAAAGATCTATTTGGTTCTCTTTCACCATCTCTTGAATAATGTGCAACTGGATTTCAATGATTTTTTTAAGCTCCCTCTTTTTCAAAGGCTGGAACATGATGATTTCATCCACCCTGTTTAGGAACTCAGGTCGAATGGTTTGCTTCAATAGATTCATCACTTCGACTTTTGCTTTTTCTGCAACATCATCCACATCTTTCTCACCAACATTCTCAAATGCTTCCTGGATAAGGTGACTGCCCAGGTTACTCGTCATGATGATAATGGTGTTTTTAAAATTGACCAACCTGCCCTTGTTGTCTGTAAGTCTTCCGTCATCCAATACCTGCAACAGAACGTTCCAAACATCCGGATGCGCTTTTTCAATTTCATCGAGCAAAACAACACAGTAAGGTTTCCTTCGAACTGCCTCTGTCAATTGTCCACCTTCATCATATCCCACATAGCCTGGAGGAGCACCTACAAGTCTTGAAACTGTATGCTTCTCCTGGTATTCACTCATGTCAATGCGCGTCATCATACGCTCATCATCAAAAAGATAAGCTGCAAGGGCCTTTGCCAATTCTGTTTTTCCAACACCTGTTGTGCCAAGAAATATAAATGAGCCAATGGGTTTTTTGGGATCCTGCAATCCGGCACGACTTCTTCTGATCGCATCTGCAACTGCAGTAATGGCCTCTTCCTGTCCAACTACACGCTCGTGCAAATGATCTTCCAACTGCAACAATTTCTCTCTATCTGATTGCAACATTTTTGAAATGGGAATTCCTGTTGCCTTGGCAACATTCTCGGCAATGTCTTCAGCATCCACCTCTTCCTTCAACAATCTTTTTTCACTGGTTTTGGAAAGCTCCTCACTCAATTCAGCAATTGCTGTTTCTTTCTGCTTGATTTTTCCATAGCGAATTTCTGCGACGGTTCCATAGTCGCCCTCCCGCTCTGCTTGCTCTGCTTTCAATTTTAAACCCTCGATTTCTGATTTAGCGGATTGAACTTTTTCAACAAGTTCCTTTTCTTCTTTCCACTTGGACTTCAAGGTATCTCTCTCTACAGCAAGATTGGCAATTTCCGTATTGAGCTCTTTTAATTTCAACTCATCGTCCTCGCGCTTGATCGCCTCTCTTTCAATCTCAAGCTGTCTGATCTGACGTTCGAGTTTATCCAACTCCTCAGGCATAGAGTTCATTTCAAGTCTCAGTTTTGCCGCACTTTCATCTATGAGATCAATTGCCTTGTCTGGAAGGAACCGATCTGTGATGTAACGCTGAGAAAGTTCAACAGCAGCAATGATGGCTTCGTCTTTGATGCGAACATGATGATGTGTTTCATATCTGTCTTTGAGTCCACGGAGAATGGAAATAGCATCTTCCACTCCTGGCTCCTCAATCATCACCTTTTGAAACCTTCTCTCCAGGGCCTTGTCCTTTTCAAAATATTTTTGATACTCATTGAGCGTAGTTGCCCCGATGGCTCTTAATTCACCTCTTGCAAGTGCAGGTTTTAAAATATTGGCAGCATCCATTGCACCTTCTCCGCCACCTGCTCCCACCAGTGTATGGATTTCATCAATGAAGAGGATGATTTCACCATCGCTGTTTGAAACCTCCTTGACAACCCCTTTCAAACGCTCTTCGAATTCACCTTTGTACTTCGCACCGGCAATGAGCAGCCCCATATCAAGTGCATAGATGAGCTTGTTCTTTAAATTCTCCGGTACATCCCCATTTACAATACGCATGGCCAACCCTTCGGCAATGGCAGTCTTTCCTACTCCAGGCTCACCGACAAGAATGGGATTGTTCTTAGACCTTCTTGTAAGGATGTGAAGGGTTCGGCGGATTTCTTCATCCCTGCCAATGACAGGATCCAGCTTTCCCTGTCTGGCCATTTCGATCAGATTCTTTGCATATTTGTTGAGTGCATTGAACTGCGTTTCCTGGGTCTGGCTTTTTATAGACTCCCCTTTTCTCAATTCTTTGATGGAAAGAATCAATCCATTTTCAGTTAGCCCAGCTTCCTTGAGCATCCTGGCTGTTGCATCATTCCCTGCGACCATCGCCAATAATAAATGCTCAGGCGTAATGAATTCATCATTGAACTTGTTCAACAAAGAACCGGCTTTTAAAAAAACTGTATTCGCATCTCTGCTGAGTGATTGAGCTGGCTCTCCTGAAGTTGTTGGAAATTTCTTGATCGCCTCGTCCAATTTTCCATTCAATACCTGGATGGAAACATTGTTCTTTTTGAGTAAATATTCAACAGGTGAATTTTTTTGCTCCAGCAATGCCTTTAACACATGTTCTGCCTCAATGGATGGATTCCCAGCATTGAAGGCTGACTGTTGGGCCGACTGAACAATTTCGGAGGCCTGTATGGTAAAGTTGCTTAAATTCATATCAAATAGTTTCTACAATTGGCGCAAATCATTCACCAATTCATAAAACAGGAAAATATGTCAGCGAATAGTAAAATAACATGTCGCAAATGCAGCCTGGTTCTGATTTTCATGCTATTTCTGCAGTGTATTCAATCACAGGACTTCAATAATCTGCAAACCATCATAAAAAGCAATGGTAAAAACCTGGGTAAACAATATACCGTCGTTGTTCAAAAAGGAGGAAAAAATATTTTTCTGGCTGAGACAGATGAACTCAAATTAAAGATTCCTACTCCGATTGGACATGCAAGTACCTGGATCAGTGCTGCCTTGGTTATGACCTTTGTCGATCAGAATAAATTGAGTCTGGATGATCCGATTGCCAAATACCTGCCTGATTTCAAAAAAAACATGAAAGGCTATATCACTGTGAAACATTGTCTTACCCAAACAACCGGACTTGATGCAGATGTATCCGGCATTGCGAAGGCTGCCACCAAAAATAAATTTTTGACACTCGAAGAGGAAGCTGCATTTTATGCGACAAAAAAATTGATAGTTGACAATCCGGGTGATGCCTTCTCCTACAGCAGTGTTGGACTCAATATTTTGGGAAGAGTATTGGAAGTAATCAGCAAAAAATCATTTGATCGATTGGCAGCAGAAAGAATATTCAGACCATTGGGCATGAGAACTGCTTCTTTCTTCAACGAGGATGGCAATGCCCCTAATCCCACATCAGGTGCATCCTGCTCTGCATTTGATTATTTGAATTTCATGCAAATGTTTGTCAACAAGGGAATGTTCATGGGAAAGAGAGTACTATCGGAAAATGCCATCAATACTTTGCTGACCATGCACTACCCTGATCAAAGAGTAAGATATAGTCCTGATGGCTCCAACGGAAGTAAGTATGCCATGGGAAGCTGGGTTGATGAAATCAACGATGATGGAAAGGGAAATATTTATGCAGCATTGGGTCCAACCGGTGCAACAGCATGGTTGGATCTGAAAAGAAATTATTTCGCAGTTATTGTATCAAGTGAATTGCAGAACAATCAACGTCTTCAGTTGATCAATCAGTTAAGACAACTCATTTCAGAAAGTTTTGAGTGATAAAGGTTCATGATACAAGCAAAACAAAAATCAATCCTTGTTAAAGAAATTGCCCAGGCGCATGGTTTTGATCAATGCGGCATTGCAAAAGCAGTTCCGTTGGATGATGATGCAAGAAGATTAGAACGTTGGCTGCAAAAAGGATACCATGGTGATATGCATTACATGGGAAATCATTTTGATCTGAGAGTCGATCCAACAAAATTGGTTCCAGGCGCAAAAACAGTCATCACAGTTCTTTACAATTATTTTCCGGAGGAAACCCAGCAAATAGGAATACCCAAGATTGCCAAATATGCATATGGAGAGGATTATCATCTGGTCATTAGAAAAAAACTACAATTATTTCTGCAATCCGTTAGAGAGAAAATGGGACATGTTGAAGGAAGAGGATTTGTTGATTCCGCACCTGTCCTGGAGAGATCGTGGGCACAACGAAGTGGACTGGGATGGATTGGGAAAAATGGAAACCTGATCAATAAAAAAATGGGATCTTTCTTTTTTATTGCTACACTCATTACGGATCTTGAACTTGAACCTGATATTCCTCATGCAACAGATCACTGTGGCACATGCAGCAGATGTGTAGATGCGTGCCCTACAGATGCCATATTGATTGACAAAACCGTTGATGCAAGCAAATGCATCTCATATTTCACCATTGAATTGAAATCAAAAGACCTTCCGGAGGACTTAAAATCAAAGAGTGAAAATTGGATTTTTGGATGCGATATCTGTCAGGATGTTTGTCCCTGGAACCGTTTCTCAAAACCACACCAGCACCAAGAACTTGAGCCTTTCAAAGAAATAATGCAATTCAATATCGAAGATTGGCTGGATATAAATGAAGAATCATTCAAAAAGATTTTTAAACATTCTCCGCTGAAAAGAAGTGGATTTGAGGGCATCAAAAGAAATCTTCGCCTTTATCAAGGATAAGTGATTACTCCCACTTGAATACTTTGATTGCAATTGCATAAACTACAATACCCCAAATAAGCAACATCTGCAGCTGGGGAATACAATCATACAAATGAGCACCTTCGAATGCAACATTTCGCATGGCCTGATTCAAATGTGTCAAAGGAAGCAGATTGCACAAGGGCTGCAACCATGTTGGGAAATTTTCTACGGGGAAAAAAGTGCCTGCCAATAAAAATTGCGGGAGGGTAACGATGTTGGCAAATGGAGGGATGGTACTCTCGCTTTTTGCCACTCCACTCACCACAAAACCAAATCCCATGAAAATAATCAGTCCAATGAGACTCAATGCAATCAATTCCAGGAAAGTAACCCAGCCATTCACCAAGGTAAAATTGAAAACAAAATGTCCAAAGAGCAGAATGACAACTGCTGTGATCATCTGAAAAACAATTCTTCCCAATCCCTCGCCCAATACAATGTAGGTTCGCTTGATCGGAGTTGCAAAAAATCTTTTGAGCACCAACGTTTGTCTCAGATTGAAAAATATAAATGCCACACCAAATACCCCTGCACTCAAGAGCGAGAAACCAAGCTGTCCAGGCAAGATGAAATCAATTGTACGATACATTCTACCGGGGATGAATTGTTTGGTTACAGTTGCATAATACTGTTGTTTGGGCAAGTACTGTTGATTCAGCTCGGCAATCGCCTGCTGAACAATCGACTGCAGGAGTCCAATTTTATCTGCTGCTGCAGAGGAGCTGGTGATATCAATGCTGTATTTGGGATATTCCTGCTGTGTGAGCTCAGTGATCCGGATGATTGCTGTGATATGTCCTCTGGACAACTCATCCAGCGCTTTTTCCTTGGCAACAACCACGGTCTTCAAACTTTTATGATCAATCAGTTTGCTGTACAAATCATTGTTATTGGATGAACCGGGGTCAAACACAACTTTGATGACAGGAGAACTGGAGCTGAGAAAGCCAAAAACAAGAATGAAAATAATGGGAAAGAGAAAGCTGAAAATGACAGCAGAAGGACTCCTGAATATTGATGTAAGGCTGGCTTTTGAAATAGCTAGCATGGCCTTCCACTGATTGTATTTCATACTTGAAATTAGTGAATTGAAAATTCAAATGGCAGTCTCGCTTTTACTTCACCGGTTTCTGACTTGATTTGTTTGATGCGTTGCATCAACTTGAAATTGTCAGCTCCCAATTCAGCCTCCAGCTTACTTGAGCTAAATTCTCTTGAATACTGGTTGATGAAGTATTCAATCACGGATTCTGGCTCAGGATATTTTTTCAATTTATATTCTTTGAGTCCAGCTTTTTTTGCTGCATACCTGATGGCATCTTGCAATCCGCCAATTGAATCGACCAATCCAATGCCAAGTGCACGAGCGCCTGTCCATACCCTGCCTTGGGCAATGCTGTCAACATCTGCTATCTTCATTTTTCTTCCGTCTGCTACCCTGCCTAGAAAGTCCTGGTAGATATGATCTACCTCTTGCTGTATAACGCGTTTTTCTCCTTCCGTCATTGGTCTGGTTACTGAAGGTGCATCTGCATATGGTGAAGTGCTGACGCGATCAAATGTAATACCTAGCTTGTTTTTAAAAAATCCTGAAAAATCAGGCACGATAGAGAAAACGCCAATCGATCCTGTAATCGTATTGGTTTCAGCAAAAATCTTATCCGCATTGCATGCAATATAATAGCCACCACTTGCAGCAACATTTCCCATTGAAACAATGACTTTTTTACCCGCTTTTTTATTCAACTCAATTTCTCGCCATATGATCTCGCTGGCAAAACTGCTTCCGCCGGGTGAATTGATGCGCAAGACAATTGCCTTCACCGATTTATCCAGTCTTAATTTTCTGAGCAAAGACAGGTAGTCATCCGAGCCAATTTGATCAGGGCTCCCCTTGCCGTATACAATATCACCATCTGCTACCACCAATGCAATTTTATCTTTGTTGTATGATGAATTCAGCGTGGTGGCTTTGGCATATTTTGCAAGTGTGATGAAATTGATTTTATCATCCTCTTTCAGTTTTAATTTGGACTTTAGGATAGATTTAAATTCATCGTCGTATTTCACGCCATCAATCAATCCATATTTGAGTGCATCATCAGGGCGCATCAACCTGTAATCATCCGCATATGCTTTTAAACTGTCGGTTGATTTTTTTCTGGAATCGGCTGATTTCTTAAGCATATCCCCATAGATGTCATTGAGCCAAACAGAAGTTTGTATTTTATTTGCGGGTGACATTTCTGTTGTCCTGAAAGGTTCAGTTGCACTTTTGAATTTTCCAGCGTAGAAAATCTGAGGATTGATTTCAAGTTTATCAATCAGATTTTTGAAAAAGACATATTCAACAGACATGCCCTGCCATTCAAACATTCCTTTGGGGTGGCAATAAATTTTATCGGCAACAGATACGAGTCCGTAAGCCTTCTGTGTGATATAGTCGCCGTATGCATAAATAAACTTACCTGTATTTTTAAATTTCACGAGTGCAGCGCGCAATTCATCCGAGTTCGCATATCCATTGGCATTCCCTTTTGCAATCAGGTAAATTCCTTTGATAGCTGTATCGGAGGCAGCATGATCAATCAATTGCAGTGAACTCAGAAAATCCGGATTCTGTTCATCTCCCGTCAATCCCTGTAAAGG
>JBEAYH010000191.1:0-3486 GCA_041159435.1 Bacteroidota bacterium
CCCAATAGCAGCAACATGCAATTGTGGGAATTTCACTGGATAAAATCAAGAGAGCAATTGAATACATTCACTCCCATTTGTTTAAACCAAAATGCTGCAAAAACAGCTTCACATATGGTCGCTTTTGTCACCAGAAGAGATTTATGGAAACAAAGAGTAGAATGGCATAAAAAAAATATTGAGTCTGAAATAAAAGATGGCATACCGGATAAATATCAAAAAAGGATGATGGACTACTATACCAAAATCGTTCCTTTTGCATATGGAAACGATTGGTTTGGTTTGATGGGTCTGTTGAGATGGATCGTCTCCAATGGTATTTCACTTTTTAGACCCATGACCAGAATGGGAAGTGTAACTGACACCAGAATAGTAGTACATAAATCATGCGCACTTGCAGCACAAACTTTCATGTTGTCTATTGCAGCAGAGGGTTATGAGTCATGCCCGATGGAGGGTTTTGATCAGGTCAGGGCCAGAAAAGCCTTGGGACTTCCACATCAGGCAGAAATAGGAATGATTGTTTCTGTTGGTAAAGGGACTGAAAAAGGAATTTGGGGCAAGCGATTGAGAGTACCTTATGAAGAAGTTGTAAAAGTTATATAGCTATTGTTTCTTTTCAAATATTGCAGGATCGGTTGTTGGGATCAGGCATTGATGTAATGACAGGATCTATCATGAGATATGATAGAAAAACATACTCCTTGGATCTTACAATCGATAAAAAACTGAATGTACTGCATCCCCAAAAAATCATGATTGATACGAAAACCAATACAATCGATCTCTATACGACGGTGAATTGAAAATAGTGAATCAAAATACTTCTCCGAGGTTCATAAAGAATCCCCTGGATCCATCTTTGCCCCATGCATAATCCAATGCAATATTGGTATTCGATTTTTTGTTGTACTTGATCCTGAGTCCTACGCCATATCCAGGAATCATTGATGATATTCGATTCGATATGGGATTCGCAACAGATTGAAGATTGCCATATACAACTCCTCCCAAAAAGCCATTTTCCGTTAAAGAAAATCGATACTCCATCTCTTGCATCAAAATACTTCTCCCCCTGTATCTGCCTTGTATATAACCCCTTCCTGTATTTTTGAATGGATCAACAGCAGTATGAGGAAGAACCAAATAAGGGGGCCTGCCCCCCAGTGTTAAAACGTTGTAAGACCAAAATGCCAGGACATTGCTGGAAGATTGAGGAAATGAAAAATATTTTCGGGCATCGACCGTGAGGGATGACCAATTGGTAGAACTACCCAGGATGGTTGAACTATTCCTGAGTATTGTTTGAAAATAACCTTGTCCTCCTTCCGGATGAACAGCATTTCTCCTTGTATCATAGAGCAGATTCAACGAAAAGCCGTTTGATAATGAGGATCTTGTAAATCCATAATCATTGAATCCAAATGGGGGCTTATTCATGGTGGTTGTATCAGAAATACGCCAGTGATAATCCATTCTCAATCCAATACCTGCATACAGGTCACGTGCAATTTTTGATGAAACCGTTTGATGCAATTTTAAGTATGAATAATTCAATTGATCAAATAACGAAAGCGAAGAGTTGGACCCCAATCCGAAATCTTTTTGGGGGAAGCGCATGATGCTCCAATCTGTACTCAAATTGAAACGGTCATTGGCAAACCACAGGTTTGAAACCATTTCCAAAATGGTTTGCTTTTTGATTGTTCTTTTTACATCAAAATATATGAATGAGGCATTGTTGACTTTTTTTGGAAATACAATATTGGAGTTTATGGAAGCAGCCAATCCAGTTATGATGCTATATTCTACGCTTGGGATAAAAGATATTTGGGGCTTTGTAAGTGCAGTTCCTTCATGAGATTTTTTCTTAACACCCAGTATACGCTCAAACCCATCCCATACATCAACCATAGAGTCCGCTCCAGGCTGTTTGTACAATCCGAGTGTAAAGATATTTTTTCGATGCTTCCAGTTTTTGTATAAACTGTCATCTTGTGCCAAACATATAACATGAAAAAAAACAGCCATTGAAAAGCACAGAGTTCTTACGAAGGTCATATCGCTGTTTTCTCTTTCTTGAAAAATAGATAGGAATAAATGGATGGAATCAATACCATTAAAATAACAAGTGAGATAAAAACGGGAAACATCAAACTCCCATCTAGCATGAGCCCAAGAAAAAATTGAAGGAACCCTCCTAAAGTCCAAATTTTTCCTGCAAATGCATGCGTTGCATTCCAATTTTTTTCACTGTCAAGCGTCCAAGGCAGTCTTAGTCCTGCAAAATAATTTTGCTTGATCTTCGGCATGTAGATCCCAAATAATCCAAATGCCAATCCAAGCAAAGGCAAGAGGATTCTATCTATTTGTATTCCAATATGTGAAATTGCATACAGAATTACGAAGCTCAATACTGTCAAAAACAATACAGTATAGAAAGCAAATTGTTTGAGAACACCATCGTCTGTTGCAGCATATCGTTTAGGATCGAGTTTTTTTGAATTGATCAGAATAAGATAAACGAAGATGCTGGTAGCACCCATGATGGATGGCAGGAGAAAAATAGTGGATTTGTGTCCCCATGCATCTACTGCACCAGAAGCATTGAAATGAGTCGGTATGCGGTAAGGAAGAGAAGGGAACAAGTACGCTGCATATGCAAAAGGCAGCAGTATGAAGAGCAAAACAAGAAAGTGTCTGGATAATTTCACCACATTAATTTACCAAATATATGAAATTAATACCCTGCCTATTCCGATTGAAGCTGTTGAACATCTTTGATCAGCTGGTTCATATCCAACTGGATGGTCCCATTGTAAATCCCTCTAATTCTTTTTTGTTTATCAATGAGCAAAACATGCTCTGTATGTAAAAAATTTGTACTGTCTTTGGTAAATCCGATCGCCTCCTCTGCAAAATAATAGCGCCTAGCAACATGGTATATTGCTGAAGTCTTTCCGGTCAGTAATTTCCATTTTGGATAATCGATTTGATGCAAGTCAGCATAAGCCTTCAATCTCTGAACACTGTCAGACCAGGGCGTAACACTGAATGAAATAAAACTGACATCTTCTTTTGAAAATGCTTTTTGAACAGCTGATAGTTTTTGCATCATACCCGGACAAATGCTTCCACACCCTGTGAAAAAGAAATTTGCAATGTGAATCTTCCCATTCAGATACTCTGAATCAAATGTCTCTCCCTTTTGATCTGTAAAAGCATATGCTCCAATGTGATGCGTAATTTTTTTAGCAGCATCGGATGAGTCCAAAAATATCGGAGAGAATGAAGGATCGTTGTAATAAGGAAGCGCATCACGCGCAGGTGTTCTGCACCCAGAGAGGTACAAACAGCTAAAAATGATCCAAGCTGTCTTTGACATTGATGCAATTTTTGGTTCCAAGCAATCCGAATCTTCGTCCGTTTTTCATCACATAATTGGATCTTACCGACCCATCATCATACCATTGTCTTTGTTGACCC
>JBEAYH010000006.1:0-3973 GCA_041159435.1 Bacteroidota bacterium
AATCCTTACTATAAAAACGAAGCAGATTATGAAGCTGCTGAAACAAAACTGGTTGGTTTGTACAATCAAATGTCTGTTGCGAGTCCAGAAGATGGACTCATGCCATTCAATGCAGGAGTTGTGTATGTAAACAAAGCATTTGAAATGAATAACAAAATTTCTGATATCAACGATAAAATCAGAAAATTCAATGATAGTCAGAAGCCTGATAAAACTGGCAAAATTCCACCGCCTCCAAAAGAGTTGACCACTCAAAGGGATGAGATCCGTGCAAAACAATTGGCAGCTTATGATAAAGGATTGCCATATTTATTAAAAGCACAGCCGATGCTTGAGAAAAAAGTTTCTGAAAAGAATGTAGCACAGACCTATAAAAAACTAATCAGCATCCTGATTGACATTTACTCATCTAAAAGACAACTTTCAAAAGTTCCAGCCGATAAAGCAAAGTTCGAAGCCGAAGAGAATAAATGGAACAAAGAATATGACCGTGTAAGCAATATTCATTGATATTATAAACCTCATCATATACGATGGGGTTTATCTTTACAATCTATACTTAACATAATATAAATTATAAGAAATAATAGAGATTTTCTGAATGGTGTAAATTATAGTATATTGAATATCAATTGCTTTCTATGAAAAGAAGATCCTTTATTCGGAATGGTTTACTAGCTGGGACATCCATTTCTAGTCTTTCAAATAAGATTTCAACAAGTACAATTGCAGCAAAACCATTGATTGTTTCTACATGGGATTTTGGTAAATATGCCAATGCAGAAGGCTGGAAAGTTTTGTCGTCAAATGGTCATGCTTTAGATGCCATTGAACAGGCTGCTAGAATTACCGAAGCAGATGAATCCAACAAAACAGTTGGATACGGCGGATATCCAGACCGAGACGGCCGTGTAACGCTGGACGCCTGCATCATGGATGAATCAGGCAACTGTGGATCTGTCATGGCTATGGAATATATCAAACATCCCATTTCTGTAGCCAGAAAAGTCATGGAAAAGACGCCTCATATCATTCTGGTGGGTGACGGAGCCCTGCAATTTGCCCTGGAAAATGGATTTAAAAAGGAAAATTTACTTACACCAGATAGTAAAAAAGCCTGGGAAGAATGGTTGAAAAATTCAAAGTATGAACCAGTCATAAATATTGAAAATCAATTGTATAAGAAGCAAGACAATAGTTTTGCTTTAGGTGGTATCAATAACCATGACACCATTGGCTTGCTGGCCTTGGATGCAGCTGGGCGCCTAAGCGGTGGCTGCACCACCAGTGGCATGGCTTTTAAAATGCATGGCAGGGTTGGGGACTCCCCTGTTATCGGTGCTGGACTTTTTGTGGATGGAGAAGTGGGGGCAGCAACAGCAACTGGAGTGGGTGAAGAAGTCATTCGTTGCGTTGGATCTCACTCAGTTGTAGAATACATCCGAGCAGGTTCAACTCCCAAAGAAGCATGTAAGAGAGTTGTTGAGCGCATTGCCAAAAGAGATCTTCAAAAAGCCAAAACATTGCAAATTGGATTCCTGGCTATTGATAAATTAGGAAATGTAGGTGCTTTTGCGATGCAAAAAGGATTCACCTACGCCTTGAAATCCGGTACAGAAGAAACAGTCATTGCAGTAGAAAGTTATTTTGATTGATATGTCATTTGAATTAGAAGTCATTGCCTTTGATCTTGCTTCCTGCTTCATTGCAGAAAAAGCCGGGGCACACCGTATTGAACTTTGCGCCAATCCACATGAGGGTGGTACTACCCCATCTCATGGCATGATACGATTGGCCCGAAAAGCAACTTCCATCCAGCTCTTCCCTATCATTCGTCCACGTGGTGGTGATTTTCTATACGACAATCCAGAGTATCTCTCCATGTTGGAAGACGTAAAAATTGCAAGAGAAGAAGGTTGTGATGGCGTTGTGATTGGCATGCTCAAAAAGGACGGCTCCATTGATCAAGAAGCCTGTCATGAATTGATGCATCAGGCCAATGGCATGGAAGTAACATTTCACAGGGCATTCGACCGGGTCGCAGATCAGGAAAAATCTTTGGAAGAAGTTATACAGCTTGGTTGCAAACGAATTCTGACTTCCGGTGGATATCCAACAGCCATGGAAGGGAAAAATCAACTTAAAAAGCTTGTTTCGCTCGCAGGCAACCGGATTACAATCATGGCAGGTTCAGGTGTAAAATCAAGCAATATTGAAGTACTTCATACATCTACACAAGTCAGGGTATTTCACGCCTCTGCGAGAAAAAGCATTGCCTCCACAATGCAATACCATCATCTTTCCATGAATGAGAAAAATGAAAAGATAAGTATAGACGAGGAAGAAGTACGTTTGCTGCGCAAAGCATTGGATAAAATTTTCGCTTAAATTTAGGCAACGATGCCGGTCCATTTTAAATCTCCTCTATTCCTTTCTGTTGCGCTCGCAGGTTCCCTATCGCTGGTGTATTTTTTATTTATTCATCAACCTGCAGTCGATTACAATACTGAAGTAAAACCGATCCTGAATCAAAAATGTATTTCTTGTCACGGTGGTGTAAAGAAAAAAGGGGGATTCAGTCTCCTATTTCAGGAAGAAGCATGGGCTCCCACTGAATCAGGAAAACCTGCCATCATTCCTGGTGATGCCAAAAACAGCGAAATGATCAAGCGCTTGTATGCAAAAGATCTGGATGAGAGAATGCCCTATCATGAAGAAGAATTGAGCAACCAGGAAAAAAAGATTTTGGAAAGATGGATTGATCAAGGTGCAACATTTTCAACGCATTGGGCCTATATGCCTGTTCAAGAGACACCACTTCCATCGGTGGGAATCTTTTCATCCTTTCAAAAGAAAGATGGAAATGAAATTGACCGATTCATCGATCAGCAGCTCGATGAAATTGGAATGAAGAGATCAAAAGAAGCGGATAAAAAAACATTGCTGCGCAGGGTTGCACTTGATTTGATTGGCATGCCTGCACCTGCTCATATTCAAGCGTCATTTTTATTGAATCAGTCACCCAATGCGTATGAAATATTGGTTGACAGTTTATTAAATCTTCCTGCTTATGGGGAGCGGTGGACTGCCATGTGGATGGATTTGGCAAGGTATGCAGACAGCAAGGGATACGAGCGTGATTATATTCGTTCCATATGGAGATACCGAGATTGGCTGATCAACGCATTCAACCAAGATAAACCTTACGATCAATTTATCACAGAACAACTGGCGGGTGATCTCCTCCCCAATCCATCTGATGAACAATTTCTAGCTACAGCCTTTCATCGAAATACCATGAACAATGATGAAGGCGGTACCGACAATGAAGAATTTCGTACAGCTGCTATCATCGATCGGGTAAATACAACATGGGAAACACTCCTTGGCACAAGCTTTGCATGCGTTCAATGTCATAGTCACCCCTATGATCCATTTCGGCATGAAGAATATTATTCATTTATGGCTTTCTTCAACAATTCAAGAGACGAAGACACCTATGATGAGTATCCATTGCTGAGAGAATTCAGGAACAATAGTATACAACAATATGATTCAGTTCTCAACTGGCTTCAAACCAAAGCAAATCCCACTACCAAAAACTTTTACAAAACACTTGTAAAAACCGGACAACAATGTATCAACAGTCTTACGGCTGATTCACTCTACAATGCCGCATTGGAAGATACCAAGTTTCTCCGCCTGAGAAGAAATGCATGGGCAAGGATCAAAGCTGTTGGACTCACAGATAAACAAGTCCTGTTGATCAGATACCGTATGCCTGTAAAGTATGGAAAGTTGGAATTCTTTGCAGGGGCAGCTGATTCAAAACCTTTTGCATCAACAACCATTCAACAAACAAAAGATGGATGGAACTTAATGGCTGTTCCCATGCAACATCATTTAAAGGGACGTCAAGATATATATATCCATTTTCAGAGTCCATTGTTGAAAACAGATGACGATAACGGTC
>JBEAYH010000068.1:0-2931 GCA_041159435.1 Bacteroidota bacterium
TATTGAACGAGCCATGATTTATTGCTTGTTAATTGTTCTAATTATTTTGAAATTTTGCTTCCATTCTTGCGCTGGATGATCAACTTGTCACTTCCCTTTCCACGTGTTCTTGTTTTCTCACCTTTCGCGTATTTACCGGTACGGCTGCGTGGGTGTCCACCTGAAGCCTTTCCTTCACCACCACCCATCGGGTGATCTACTGGGTTCATGGCAACACCACGGTTGCGCGGACGAATGCCTTTCCAGCGGTTTCTACCAGCCTTGCCCATGCTCTCCAAACTGTGATCTGAGTTAGAAAGTACACCCACTGTAGCGAAACAGTTGATCAATACTTTTCTCAATTCACCAGAAGGCATTTTCAATACAGCATATTTTTCTTCCTTGTTCGTCAACTGTGCAGAAGCACCTGCAGAACGCGCGATCTTACCACCTTGCCCAGGTTGCATTTCAATATTGTGCACGTTGGTACCCAAGGGCATGTTCTTCATCATCAGTGCATTGCCTATTTCAGGAGCAACAGATTCACCACTCACTACTGTCATACCCACTTCCAGTCCTTGAGGCGCAAGAATGTATCTTTTTTCACCATCCGCATAGTTCAACAATGCGATGAAAGCAGTACGGTTGGGATCATACTCAATGGTTGCAACGGTTGCAGGAATGTCAAACTTGTTGCGCTTGAAATCGATGACACGGTACATTTTTTTGTTACCGCCCCCGATATAACGCATCGCACGACGACCCTGCGCGTTTCTACCGCCTGTTGCTTTAACTTTTTCAAGAAGTGATTTCTCGGGAGTAGAAGTGGTAATCTCTGCATACGCATTGCCAATTCTCCATCTTGTTCCCGCCGTAACTGGTTTGTACTTCTTTAATGCCATTTCTTTATTTTTTTACCCGAAGGAGTTTTTAAATTGTTGAATACAGATCAATGGTATCGCCTTCACCCACTGTAACAAAAGCTTTCTTGTAAGAAGGTTTTCTTCCGCTGATTACACCAGCCTTGGTAAAACGGCTTCTTGATTTTGCAGGAGCAACAGCTGTTCTTACATCTTCAACCGTAACACCGTAAAAATCTTCTACAGCTTTTTTAATCTCAAGCTTGTTTGCAGCACGTGCAACCTTGAAAGAGTACACGCGTCTTTTTTCTGAAAGCTGATTGGCCTTCTCAGAAAGAATCGGCTTCACAAGTACATCAGCAAGTTTCATATCAATTATTTAATTCGTTTGTTAATCAATTAAGCTTCTGCTCCCTCTTCCAAATCAGCGAACATCTTTGCTGCTGATTCTGTCAACACCAGTACATCTGAATTCATCACATCGTATGTGTTTACATCAGAAAGTGCTGTAGCCAGTACAGAAGGAATATTTCTTGCACTCACAAAAACATTTTCTTCAATAGCTGACATCAAATACAATGCCTTCTTGTCGTTTACTTTTAGATCCTTCAACATGGTTGCAAAAGCACTTGTCTTTGGAGCTTCCAACTTCAAGTCTTCTACTACCAAAACAGCATTTTCTTTTCCTTTATGGCTGAGCGCACTGATCTTCGCCAAATCCTTTACACGACGATTCAATTTGATATCGTAGCTGTGAGGCTTCGGACCGAAAATGGTACCACCACCTTTGTACAATGGGTTACGGATGTTTCCCTTACGAGAACCACCTGTACCTTTTTGACGATGCAATTTTCTGCTTGCACCTTTGACTTCGGCACGCGTTTTAACCTTGTGTGTACCCTGACGCTGGGCAGCAAGAAACTGCTTAACAGCAAGATAGATAACATGGTTATTGGGCTCTGCACCAAATATTTCTTCAGGCAAATCAACTGTTCTGCCCGTCTTGCTTCCTTTTATTGATAATACTTCTAGTTGCATGTTGATGCGTTGAATTATTTCTGAATATATACGATAGAACCGTTGTGACCAGGAATAGACCCACTCACAAGAATGAAGTTTTTCTCAGGGAAAATCTTCACAACCTTGAGTCCTTTTACTTTCACACGGTCATTGCCCATGCGACCCGCCATGCGCATTCCCTTGAATACCCTTGACGCATCAGATGAGTTACCGATTGAACCTGGCGCACGCTGGCGATCGTGCTGTCCGTGTGATTGTTCACCGACACCACTGAATCCATGGCGCTTTACTACACCCTGAAAACCTTTACCCTTGGTGGTTCCTACAACGTCAACTTTTTCGCCTTCAGCGAAAATGTCGCATGTAACGGATTCACCAAGATTTTTCTCTAGGCTGTAATCCCTGAATTCTTTTACAAAACTTTTTGGAGTGGAAGAGGACTTGGAAAAATGTCCTTTTTCTGAAGCGTTGGCTCTTTTTTCAACTTTCTCACCAAAAGCCAACTGGAGGGCAGTGTAGCCATCGTTGTCCTTTGTTTTAACTTGTGTTACTACACAAGGACCTGCTTCGATGACTGTGCAAGCAGTTTGCTTGCCATCGGGACCGAAGATGCTGGTCATCCCAATTTTCTTACCGATAATTCCTTTCATTGTTTTTAATTTTTGCCCCTTTTCGGTTAAATGGACAGTGAGGTATGACCTCGCTTCAATCCCAGTTTGCTGTCGACCTTTTCCCCTTTTACCATCTGCTGGTGGGAAGTACCGTCAGTAAACAAACCTCGAAGGGCTTGTTTATATTTCAACTCTCATTCGAGAGATAAAATTTTTTCAGCGCTCCTTTTTATCATGCCAACGGCAATCAATTGGGAGATGAATGTAAAGAACTGCGTTCCAACTTATGTTGGAACCGACCCTCGTCAGGCCTTGATTTCAACATCCACACCACTTGGCAGATCCAACTTGCTCAGTGCATCTACTGTGCGGGATGATGAAGTATAAATGTCAAGCAAACGCTTGTGCGTACTCAATTGGAACTGCTCACGCGCCTTCTTGTTCACATGCGGAGATTTCAA
>JBEAYH010000081.1:0-33735 GCA_041159435.1 Bacteroidota bacterium
TCGAGCGAAAAGCGATCCAATTGCAGAACATCTCCTACATCGTTTTGGATGAGGCAGATGAGATGTTGAACATGGGATTCAGAGAAGACATTGAATTTATTCTCGGCAATACTCCCAACCGAAACAGTATTTGGCTGTTCAGCGCAACCATGCCGAACGAAGTTCGACAAGTGAGCAAACGATTCATGCAGCAACCCGCTGAAATAACCATCGGCAAAGTAAATGCTGCCAATGTCAATATTGATCATCAGTTCTATGTAACATCAGGTGTCAACCGTTACCATACCTTGAAAAGAATCATTGATTTCAATCCAGGCATGTATGGAATTGTATTCACCCGTACAAAGGCTGATGCACAACATATCACAGAATCTCTGATCCGCGAAGGGTATGACATTGAAGCGCTTCATGGTGATCTCACTCAGCAGCAGCGTGACAAAGTAATGGCAAGGTTCAGGGAAAAAAGTTTACAACTCCTTATTGCAACAGATGTTGCAGCAAGGGGAATCGATGTTCAAGGAATAACCCATGTCATCAACTATGAATTGCCCGATGATCCTGAAGTATATACCCACCGAAGCGGACGAACCGGAAGGGCTGGAAACAGTGGTGTTTGTATATCATTGGTGACCCAACGTGAAGTATATCGCCTTCGTCAAATTGAAAGGCTGATCAACAACAAATTTCATAAACTGGATATTCCATCCGGAAAGGACGTTTGCAGAAAACAATTTTTTCATTTCATTGATAAGATGTTTATGGCAGATATCAGCCACGGTGAATATGAAACATATATTCCCCTTCTCAAAGAGAAGTTCGCGCACATGGAGAAAGAAGAAATTCTGCAACGTGTAGCAGCATTGGAATTTGACAGATTCCTTCAATATTATGAAAATGCGGCTGACTTGAATGTGAGAGAGGATAGAAAAAATGACCGTGGCATGCAAAAAAGAGAACGCTCTTCTCCTTCCGGTCAACGATCATCTGCAGGAAGCGGAGGCTATAAGAAGCTGTTTATCAACCTAGGAACCAAAGACGGGTTTTACAAAGCCAGTTTTTTACAGTTCATTCTCGATATGAGCGATCTCAACAAAGATGTATTGGGCAAGATTGATATGAAAGAGATGAACAGCTGGGTGGAAATCGAAAACGGCGCAGCCAATCAGATGATGAAATCCATCGATGGCAAGAAATTCAAGGGAAGGAAGATCAGAATGAACGATGCTGACAGTGGGGGTCCTAGAAAAAGATTTTAAGTTTTTTGTTTAATTTATCAATTAAACTATATTTGTTACATGTCAACAAGAAGCAACTGGTACTCATTTTATTTTTATTTCTACTTTACAAGTAGACCGGGAGCTCTTTGTTGAAACCAAAAAAGAAATAATATCTCAACATAAAGATCCCGGTAAATCACCGGGATCTTTTTTTTAATGTATGTAAATGAAAAGGATCAAGACAAAGGGAGTAAGGGAAAAACCGATTGCGATACAGGGTTATGAGGGAAGCTTTCATCAGGTTGCGGCGAGATTGTTCTTTGGCAAAGAAGTTGAAATCCTTCCTTGTGCCACATTCGTAGACCTGATCAAAGAGGCATCGAATAAAAAGAATACGCGTGGGGGTGTAATGGCCATTGAAAATTCAATCGCTGGAAGCATCATGCCCAACTACAATCTTTTGCAAAAGTCCAAATTATTTGTTGCTGGTGAAGTATACCTGCAAATCAACCAGAATCTACTCGTCAATCCCGGTGTGAAGTTAGAGGACATCAAAGAGGTGCATTCACATCCAATGGCATTGCAACAATGCCTTGGTTATCTGACAAAATTTCCGTGGAAACTGATAGAAACGGATGATACAGCGCTCAGTGCAAAACATATTCATCAGCGGAAAAGCAAACATGTGGCTGCCATTGCAAGTGACCTGGCAGCTGAATTATTTGACTTGCATTTGATTGCTCCAAAGATTCATGACGTTAAGGATAACTATACAAGATTTCTTATTCTTCAGCAAGATCAAGAGGTAGTTGCAAATGCCAATAAGGCATCCATTAATTTTCACACCGATCATGCACAGGGAAGTTTGGCAAAGGTGTTGACGCTGATTGCAAAAAAAGGAATCAACCTGAGTAAGTTGCAATCATTTCCAATTCCTGGAAGCCGCTTCAATTATGGGTTTCATGCGGATCTGGAATTTGATCATGCAGATCAGTTCAATGATGTTATAAAAAATATTGCCGGTGTAACAAAATACATCCGGGTACTGGGTGTTTACAAAAAAGGGAAGTTTAATATTTAAATCATGGTGGAAATTTCAAGTCGATTGAATGGTATAGGTGAATATTACTTCGCAACAAAACTGCGAGAGATTGATGCATTGAATAAAGCGGGGCACAAAGTCATCAACCTGGGCATCGGAAGTCCAGATCTCCCTCCACATCCCTCCGTCATTGAAGCATTGCATCAGGAGGCATCCAAAGAAAGTACGCATGCATATCAATCCTATAAAGGATCCCCATCATTGCGCAATGCAATTGCAGATTGGTACAAGAATGTATATCATGTTTCAGTCGATCCTGAAACAGAAGTTTTGCCTTTGATCGGCAGCAAAGAAGGAATCATGCATATATGCATGACATACCTCGATAAAGGTGATGCGGCATTGGTTCCCAATCCTGGCTATCCAACCTATAGTGCTGCAGTAAAGCTATCAGGCGGAGAAGTGATTTCATATGAATTGAAAGCAGAGCATCATTGGCATCCTGTTGTTGATGAACTCCAATCAATGGTTCATTCACATCAGAAAAAAGGCGGGAAAGTCAATTTGCTATTCCTTAACTATCCACACATGCCAACAGGCCAGCTGCCTGATAACGCATTGTTGCAATCCATCATTCATTTTGCAAAAGCGCATGATATTTTAATCATTCATGATAATCCCTACAGTTTTATTTTGAATGACAATCCAATCAGCCTGTTGTCGCTTGATAAAGAAAAAGATACAGTGGTTGAATTGAACTCGCTGAGTAAATCACATAATATGGCCGGATGGCGGGTTGGAATGATCGTTGCCTCTCAGCAACACATCAATAATATCATGCGGTTTAAAAGCAATATGGACTCAGGCATGTTTTTGCCTGTACAACTGGCAGCTGCAAAAGCACTTTCACTGGATTCATCCTGGTATGCGGAGGTAAATAAAATCTATGGTGAAAGAAAACTACTTGCTTGTGAGCTGCTTGACGAGATTGGTTGTTCTTATGATACAAACCAAGTGGGCATGTTTCTATGGGCTAACATTCCTGATGCCTATTCAAACGGATATATGTTGAGCGATGAATTGCTAAATAAATCCAACGTATTCATTACGCCAGGTGGAATATTTGGAAATGCAGGCGATTCATATATAAGGGTGAGCTTGTGCAGCAAGCGCGAAGTGCTGCAGGAGGCTATTGAAAGAATTAAAAAGATGCATTAATCCAATAAAAAGATGATCAAAAAAATTGCAATAGTAGGTATTGGCTTGATAGGAGGATCACTCGCTTTGCAATGTCGTAGAAAAGGCATTGCAGCACACATCATTGGTGTGGATGACAATCCTGCACATGCTGCGGATGCCCTTTCAATGCATTTGGTTGATGAAGTCTTGCAGCTAGATGATGCAATTGAACAATCAGATGTTGTGGTGCTGACGGTCCCTATGAATGTACTGGTTGGTTTATTGCCTGGGGTGCTTGATAAGGTGAAAAAGCAGATTGTACTGGACATGGGTTCGACGAAAAACATACTTGCCAAGGCAGTTGATGCCCATGTAAACAGAGGCAGGTTTGTGGCTACTCATCCCATGTGGGGTACAGAGTACAGTGGTCCGCGCGCTGCAGTTGAAACTGCGTTTGAAAAAAAGGCTGTCATCCTCTGTGATGCTGAAAAAAGTGACGAAGATGCATTGGACTTTGTGAGAGCATTGTATGAAAAATTGAACATGCACATCATTGAGATGAATGCAGTCGATCATGATTTACATGCTGCATATGTCAGTCACATCTCTCATATCACTTCATTTGCACTCGCCAATACCGTGCTTGAAAAGGAAAGAGAGGATAAAGCCATTTTTGAAATGGCCAGTGCTGGATTTGAGAGCACGGTTCGATTGGCGAAAAGCAATCCGGATATGTGGACGCCCATCCTCATGCAGAACAAAGAGAATGTGCTGGATGTGCTGAATGAGCATATCAGTCAGTTGCGCAAATTCAAGTCATGCCTGGAAAAAGAAAACTGGGAATACCTGAAAGAATTGATATCTGATGCCAATCAAATCAAAAGAATCATTCAATAACATATAAACTTTATTTAAGCATTAATTTTATACAATGGAAACTACTCAGCAAAAACAACAGTCCGCAGTTCAGGCTGCATGGAACAAACGCCCACTTATTATATCCGGTCCCTGCAGCGCAGAAACAGAAGAACAGGTCTTGGCAACTGCACAACGACTTGCCAATACAGGCAAGGTTGATATGTTGCGCGCTGGAATTTGGAAACCAAGAACAAAGCCTGGTATGTTTGAAGGCATTGGTGCCAAGGGATTGCCCTGGTTGCAACAGGCAAAGAAAATAACGGGACTCCCAACGACTGTGGAAGTGGCTACCGGTAAACAAGTGGAAGACGCTCTAACTTTCGATGTGGATGTGCTATGGGTTGGTGCCAGAACAACTGTCAATCCATTCAGTGTTCAAGAAGTAGCTGACGCACTCAGAGGCGTGAGTGTACCTGTATTAATCAAAAATCCAATCAATCCTGACCTTGAATTGTGGCAGGGTGCTGTTGAAAGAATTTCAAGAGCAGGCATCAAACAAGTTGGACTGATACACCGTGGTTTCTCTGCATATGGCAATACTGAATTTCGCAATGCACCCATGTGGCATCTCGCAATCGAAATGAAAAGACGCATGCCTGAATTGCCCATCATCAATGATCCTTCTCATATATGTGGAAGAAGAGATATTTTACAAACAACAGCCCAAAAAGCGATAGATCTTGAGTTCGACGGACTGATGATTGAAAGTCACATTGATCCTGATAATGCGTGGAGCGATGCAAAGCAACAAATTACTCCGGAAGTCCTGGCTGAAATGCTTGGCAACATCATCTGGCGAAAAGAAGACGTGCCTTCTCCTACCTTCCATGCTGCACTAGATAAACTGCGCGAACAAATCAATCACATCGACGATGAGTTGATGCAATTGATTGGACAACGGATGAACATTGCAGAGAAAATAGGCGAGTATAAAAAGAACAACAACGTGACAATTCTGCAAACATCTCGCTGGAATGAAATTTTAGAGAAAGCAACTGGTAAAGGTTCAAAGCTTGGCTTGAGTGCCGAATTTGTACAAAAGTATATGGATGCTATACATATGGAAAGCATCAACAGACAGAATAAAATCATGAATGACTGATACTATGAAAAAAGTAAAACAGATTTTATCAAGTTCATCTGTTGATGTCTACTTCAATGCATCTTTCAGCTTGCTAACAAAGTTGGTTGATAAGAAGAATGCAGTCATCGTTACCGATGAAAATATATTTTCAAAACACAGGTCTCTATTCAAAAATTGGAATGTAATCACCCTCAAGCCTGGCGAGCAGTTTAAAATACAACTCACTGCTGATGCGATCATTGAACAATTGATTGAATTTCAGGCGGATCGCTCTACAACATTGATTGGTGTAGGAGGTGGTGTGGTTACCGATTTAACTGGGTATGTTGCTTCCATCTATATGCGCGGAATTCGATTTGGCTTTGTTCCTACAACACTGCTTGCTATGGTGGATGCATCTATTGGTGGCAAAAACGGTGTGGATGTAGGAGCATTTAAAAACCTGGTTGGAAGCATTCGGCAGCCTGCATTTCTCCTCTACGACTACAGCTTGCTGCAAACATTGCCGGATATCGAGTGGTCTAATGGTTTTGCGGAGATCATCAAACATGCCTGTATGTTTGATGCGCGCTTGTTTGATTTATTGAAGAAGAATTCTTTGGTCAAAATAAAAAAGGATAAAAAACTCCTTGCCTCCATCATTGAGAAGAACGTTTCACTGAAAACCGCAGTAGTTAAAAAGGATGAGTTTGAAACAGGTGACAGAAAGCTGCTCAATTTTGGGCATACATTGGGGCATGCACTGGAGACCCAATACGATTTGACACACGGACAGGCAGTTGCATTGGGAATGGTATTTGCAACATGGCTTTCAGAAAAACTGCTTGGATTAAAAAAGTCAGCTGATGTTATTCAAGTATTGTCTCAATACAAACTCCCAAACTTTGCTTCATTTGATGCCGAAAGAGTATTCGGTATTCTTGTGATGGATAAAAAACGGGTTAACAATACCATGAATTTTGTGCTGGTTGATAAAATTGGAAAAGGAGTGGTGCATCCCATAAAACTCAATCAACTTAAAAAATATGTTTCAGCCTACGCACAACTATATAAGTAGATAAAATGATTGCATACATCCATCCTTCCTCCATCAATGGCAGTATACTTGCACCACGATCCAAGAGTGATATGCAGAGGGCATGTGCTGCGGCTTTGTTGCACACGGGACGTACAACCATTGATCATCCTGGCAGAAGCAATGATGATATGGCGGCTTTGGATGTTATCTCAAAATTAGGGGCTGTAGTTACTGATTTCAACGATTCAGTCATTGTTGAAAGCAAGGGTGTCAATCCCATGCAGAAAGAGATCAATTGTGGCGAAAGCGGACTCGGCATCCGCATGTTTACCCCGATTGCTGCAATGAGCGAAAAAAATATCGTCATTTCAGGTGTTGGGTCATTGATAAATCGACCCATGCATTTTTTTGATGAAATCTTCCCTCAGTTGGGTATTGAGATTGATTCAAATGCTGGAAAACTTCCTTTGAATATCAAGGGTCCAATGAAGCCTGGGGATATAACTGTCGACGGAAGCCTGAGCTCTCAGTTTCTTACCGGACTCCTCATGGCATACGCTGCTTCCAATCCTGTTAATGTAGAAATTACAGTCATAGATCTTAAAAGCAAGCCTTATATTGATATGACACTGCGCGTCATTCAGTCTTTTGGCATGAAACAACCTATTGTAAAAGATTATACCTCATTTTATTTTGATTCAAGTATTCATAAAAATAATCTAGATGATATTCGCTATTCAGTAGAAGGCGATTGGAGCGGTGCAGCATTTTTATTTGTTGCCGGCGCTATCTTACATCAAATTGAAATAAAAGGCATGCAATCAGATTCGGTTCAGGCCGATAAAAAAATATTGGATGCCATCAAAGATGCAGGAGCCCAAGTTGATAACAAAGACGGTGTTTTTATTGTTAGTCCAGCAGATTTAAAGGCTTTTGAATTTGATGCAACCGAATGTCCTGATTTATTTCCTCCCCTTGTGGCTTTGGCTGCCCATTGCAAAGGAGTTACTCGCATCAAAGGTGCAAATAGACTGACGCACAAAGAAAGCAACAGAGCACTTACCTTGCAAGAGGTATTTGGTAAATTAGGTATTCAGATTGAATTGAACGGTGATGAGATGTTGATACATGGAGGCGTTCAAATCAAGGCTGCCAGGGTTCACTCTCATCATGATCATCGTATCGCAATGGCTGCTGCAATCGCAGGACTCAAAGCGGATGGAATGGTACAGATAGATAATGCAGAGGCAATCAATAAGTCATACCCTGCTTTTTACAATGATCTTATTTCTTTGGGAGCAGATATAAATTTTGATCATCAATAATATATTATGAATCATTTTGGAAAAATTTTTACGGTAAACATTTTTGGAGAATCTCACGGTGAAAGTGTTGGGATCGTGATTGATGGCTGTCCGGCTGGAATGCCTCTTGCAGTGGAAGATTTCATAAAAGATACAGAACGAAGAAAGGGGGGCAGTCAAAGAGGCACAACACCGAGACAGGAAGATGACTTGCCAATTTTTAAAAGTGGCCTGTTTAATGGGAAAACCACAGGTGCGCCACTTACCATTTTATTCGAAAACAAGAATACCCGTTCCGCTGATTATGAAAAGCAACGAGCAGTACCTAGACCCGGACACGCAGATTTTGTAGCCAATAAGAAGTTTGGAGGATTTGAAGACTATAGGGGTGGGGGGCATTTCAGTGGAAGATTAACTTTGTGTTTAGTTGCTGCTGGAGTTGTTGCAAAAAAAATATTGAAAAATATTGAAGTAGTTGCTGAATTGCATTCAATAGCAGGCGAAACCGATATAGAAAAAGGACTTCAGAAAGGAATAGATGCCAAGGATTCAGTTGGAGGAATTGTAGCATGCAAGGTTAAAGGTCTTCCTATTGGACTCGGTGAACCCTTTTTTGATTCAGTAGAATCTCTTTTGTCACATGCTGTTTTTTCAATTCCTGCTGTGCGTGGAATTGAATTTGGAACAGGATTTGCAGCTGCCAATATGTTTGGATCTTTGCACAATGATGCAATCATCAACGAAGATGGTAGAACAGCTACAAATCATGCTGGTGGAATAGTAGGGGGAATCACCAATGGAAATGAATTGGTATTCAGAATAGCTATTAAGCCAACTTCCTCAACTCCTCAGGAGCAACAAACGCTCAATTGGGAATCAAACCAAGTGGAATCTTTCGCAGTGAGAGGCAGGCATGATTTGTGCATTGCTTTACGTGTCCCTCCGGTATTGGAGGGAGTCACAGCCATGGTTTTGGTTGATTTACTGTTGAGAGAACAACTGATCAAGCGAGTATACTAAATTTCATGAGAGGAAAACTTTCCTCCAAGTTCCATTACACAATAGCGCTGATCTGATTTATTGGCTATCGTCATGAATTCATATACATCTGCAGTGTTGAATGCAAATAAATCATAGTGGCAGGGTATTACGACAGGTATATTGCATTTTTTTCCAAGTTCAACGGCTTCGGTTGCGTTTAAATTGCCAGCTACTTTTCTTGCAGGATCATTTCCATTGATGGGAAGCAGAGCGATCGAAGGCTTGAATGGTTTGATCCACTCCTCCATGCCTTCATAATAAAGTGTGTCGCCTGAATGATAAATGGTGAAGTCCCCCAATTGAATGATGTATCCAAGATACAAGTGCTTTCCCTCCTCATTTTTGTCCAACTGATTGTGCGCAGCTGGGATGGCATGAAAAGATATTTCATCTTCAGTAAAACTTTCTCCCGCATTCAATCCAATCGGAAGTTTATTATTTATTGAAAGTCTATCTGCAATAAAATTTCTATTTGCTTCTGGAATGATCAGTCTACAGTTTGGTGATTTTTTTAGAATGGGATGGATGGTTTCAGCATCAAGGTGATCTGTATGATTGTGACTGGATGTGATAAAGTCAATCCTTGGTAAATTTTCTGGATTGATTACTTTTTCACTGATTCTCACATGAGGCTTTTCAGTATCCTGGTATTTTATTGTCAATGAGTCTGACAAATAGGGGTCCACCAGGATCCTTACCTCTTGGTATTGGATCAGATAACCAGATTGTCCCAACCACCACAATGTAACATCATTGGATGTTTGGTCTGTATCCAGTATATCTTTCAGCAGTGCTTCATCTTTTTTAAAAGCCTTTATCATCTCATTTGTCTTGCTCCTTCTACCATGTTGATCAGTTTTTGCTTTGCTGCCCATCTTGCAGTTTGGCTTAGTCCGCAGTCGGGTGCCACCGAAAGTTTTTCTTTGGGCACATAGGTCAGACATTTCTCTATTCTATGTTTTACATCATCTACTGATTCGATGTAATAATTCTTTACATCAATGATACCTACTGAAACATCCATTTTCTCAGCAAATGCAGCCAATAATTCAATCTCTGCAAATTCTCTGTTGGCCATTTCAATATGAATTTCGTCGACTTGCATATCCAGAAAATCAGGCAGCATAGGCTTGAGACTTCTGAATCCAACTGGTCGTCCTTTAAAATTTCCAAAACATAAATGTGTTGATATTCTGCATTTTCCTTGTATCCCCGCTACTGTTTCATTGAAGATTTTTACAAATTTTTTGGTATCTTCTTTATATGCATAGCAACTCATGGATGGTTCATCCAGCGTAATTTCAGTGCATCCGGCGTCAACAAGTGCTTTTAATTCATGTTGGATGAAAGGCATCAATGCATTTGTGATTTCCCATCTGTCTTTGTAGTTCTTGTTGGGAAGCAATCGGCCGCTCAGTGTATATGGACCGGGCAGGCTGCATTTCAGGGTAGGACCTTTCGGCGCTAATTTTTTTAATCTTTGATATTCTTTTACCGCTCCTAATCCCTCAGGTGCACTCAATGTGTCAACAATACTGTGTTTGCCTCTTTGGTCATGTGCAGGTGGACCAAATTTTCTTGTTTCGGTATGGTTGGCTTCAATGCCTTTGATAAAGCCGTAAAAAGATAAGTTGAAGTCAAACCTGGTTTGCTCACCGTCAGTGATTACATCCAGTCCCGCTTGCATTTGATCATGTATAGCTGCAATTACAGCGTCATTGGCCATCTCTTCTATGTCGGCCGCTCCAAATGATGATAAATGCTGTGTTGAGAATTCTAGCCAGCTTGGAAAGGGGTAGCTTCCAACAACAGTTGTTCTAATGGGGATGGGTTGCATAATTATTTTTTAGAATTGATAAAGTTTAGAAAGTCTGCTTGCGTGTTCGTCGTATGCTTTTTCAAATAGTGCAACTGCTTTTTGTTCACCCACTTTATTGGCAGCTGACAAAACGGTTGGCGGATGTCCAGCTTTTGTCAGTTTAGATGCAACGGCTGCTTTGATTGCGTTGATGATAACTACACCGCCAACTGTAGAACCCGGTGAGACAGGTGTTTCTAGCTGATCAATCTGAATCATTGCATCTCCAACAGGGGCACCTGTGTCTAGTACTATATCAGAAAAGTCAGCTAATTTCTTCCCATCACTTCGTTTGCTTTTGCTTGCCTCTGAATGTGATTTTGTGATGATGCTCACAACTTTGATTCCATTTTTCTGAAAAAGTTCGGCTATTTCTACTGGTACAATATTGGTTCCGCTTGATGAAATAACCAATGCACTGTCTTGATCAGATAACTTATAATTTCTGAGTATTCGCTCTGCAAATCCGCTTATGTTCTCTAAAAACATCGCCTGGCGTTGCCCATTTGCACCAACTACCAAATTGTGAAAGGTGAGAGAAAGCTCCACAATGGGATTGAATCCTGGAAAAGATCCATACCGTGGCCACATTTCCTCAACCATGATTCTGCTGTGCCCAGACCCAAAAACGTGGACCATTCTGCCGCATTGGATGGTGGAAGCAAATAATTGTGCAGCTTCTTCGATTTTTGATTCTTGTGCAGAAACAGTTTCAAGAATGCCTTTGCTCTTTTCAATATATTGTTGGATCTCGTTCATCTTATTTGTTTTTTTGATGGAGTGCAAATGCAGCAGCACCTATTGCACCCGCTTTGTCACTAAAGGTTGCCAATTCAATTTTTACGTGATTGCCACCTGGCTTCCATTCATATTGATTCATGAATGTACGCAATGGGTTCATTAAAATTTCACCTGCTTTTGTTATTCCTCCTGCCAGTACTACTTTTTCCGGTGCTAAAATATTGCTGATCGAGGAAATGCTTATTGCAAGGGCCTTGATTGATTTATTCCATACCTCTATGGCTATGGGATCCTTTGTTTGCAGTGCATCAATAACTTCTAGTGTATCCTTGAACTTCCCATTGCTTCTTTTTGCAATAGAATAATTTCCGATGGCTTCCTCTAAACTTCCCGGCATACCGCAAATATCGGGATCTCCCTCCATGTCAACTGTCATATGTCCTATGTGGCCTGCTTTCTGAAATGCACCTTGGTATATCATTTTATTGATCAAAATGGCTCCACCCACACCAGTGCCAATGGTAATCAGAACTGCATGTTCACAATCGCGTGCAGATCCGAAAGATGCCTCGGCAGACATTGCAGCGATGGCATCATTCATCACGTAGGTATTTGTTTTGAGCAATTCTTTCCAGACAAATCCTTCAATTCCATTCAATCTGTTTGGAAGAAATTCAATGGCAGTATTGTATTTATTTGGAATTCCTGGCGCGCTCAATCCAATGATAAATTCTTCTGTACACTTTGATGCAAGTGAGTCGCATACTGCTTTTACATCCTGCTTCCATTTTTGATCAATCTCAAGTGTTTCAGTTATCAGTTCGTGTAAAACATTTCCTTGGATGTCAATCAAAACACCTTTTATCCTTGTTCCACCTAAATCAATTCCTATTGCCTGCATTTCATTTTATTTATATTGTCCATCACTGATTGACCATCCGCCATCGATCAGTATTTCTTGTCCCGTTATAAACGATGACTGATCTGATAATAAAAATGCAGCCATGCCAGCAATATCATCTGGACGGCTGATTCTACCTCCATCCAATGGCTGTTTGGTTTTTACAAACTCCATGATGGATGAATTCCCTTTTGCCCTTGTTGCCATGGGAGTATCTACCAGTCCCGGTGAGACTACGTTGATCCGAATATTTTTCTCTGCATAAAAAGCTGCTGTACTTTTCGACAAGCCAATGATTGCAGCCTTGGCAGCTGCATAGGCATGGGTAGAGAAAAAATGGGGGGATGGATGTGATGCCAGTACAGATGAAACATTCACAATTGAGCCTGAAATATTTTGATGCAGCATCACGTTGATGACTGCTCTGTTTGTGAGCATGGTCGTTGTTGCATTCAATTGGATGGTTTTCTCCCAGCCCTCCTCCGTAAGTTCATGCAATGGTCCATCGCCAAATGTTCTTCCGCTTCCACCTGCTACATGTAATAGTCCGTCAATTCTGCTGTAATGTTCAATACAAATTTTGATCGCTTGCTGTATTGTATCTTCCTTTCTTAGGTCTCCAAATGTCCATTGGAGCTGCTTGCTTGCATGAGGCAAGTTTTCATCGCTGTTTTTACCAATCGCTACCAGATTGGCACCTTGACCGATGAAACATTTTACAGCTTCCAAGCCAATGCCGCTGGAGCCCCCTGCAACTATGATATTTTTATTTTGTAATACCATCCATTATTTTTTTTAGTTTTTTGAAAGAGGTATTCAGCATTTTATAGTCACGATCATTTGGCCATGCATAATGCCACCATTCAGTTGCAAAAGATGTAAAGCCATGTTTTTCCATGATGTTTTTAAGCAACATTCGGTTTTTAATTTTTTCGGCATTCAACAGCATAAAACCATGGTGTGCAGTATCACTAAAATTATCAAATCCTGTGGGCATTTCAAGCAATTGTCCTGTTCTTAAATCAAAAAGCGTTAGATCGACTGCAATGCCTCGATTGTGACCGCTGCCTTTTGCTGGATTGGCAACATATCTTTCGTCATGAATCAAGTTCCAGAATTTTACAGTCGCTCGATAAGGCCTGTATGCATCCCATAAAAGTATCCCCAGTTGCATTGCTTGAAGTTCCATTGCAATATTTTTCAGTGATGCGGCTGCTTCTTTTACGAGATAGGTTGATTGGGTGTTTTTGGGATATATTCTTTTTCCTGTGAAATTATTGTTGGATGCGTATTTCAAATCATATCTCACATTTGGAATCAATTGTTTTAATTCAACCAATTCATTCTGTTGAGACATGCTGACAATGCATGTGAAAAGAGAAATGAAAAGTATTGAAAAATATTTGCTCACTGGAAATATGACTATTTTAAAGTATTGATTATTAGTGATTTGTTTTTTTAACACTGCGCTTAAATCTAAACAACTAGCTTTGTATGAAGTTAAACATTTATTATGCCAGTAAAACAAATTCATGCAATATTGACTGGCATGTTTTTGGCAGTTGCCTTTCTATCAACTGCTCAGCAAAAAGTCAATTATCGCAAAGTTCCAGTTGTTGATTCAGCTGTTGGCATAGCCAGTTATTATGCAGATAAATTTATTGGACGGAAAACGGCGAGTGGAGAAGTGTTTAGTCAACACAAAATGACCTGTGCGCACAATACACTTCCTTTTGGCACTAAAGTAAAAGTCACCAATTTGAGAAACGGTAAATCGATCATAGTACGCGTCAATGATCGATTGCATCATCGGAACCCACGCATCATTGATTTACCAAAGGGAGCAGCTAAAAAACTCGGTTATACTGGACGAGGGATTATAAAAGTCAGTGTTGTTGTGGTGCATCCTGCTGAAATCAGGGCTTCTTCCGATAATTAATTTTTGCCATTTGATTTTTTGGGTACTGTCTTTTTATTTTTGGCAGTATCTGCAGGATTGTAGTTTTTTTGTGGTTCTGCTGGTGTCACTGGAACGGATTTTGGAATTCCGGTAGAAGAGGAGGGGTCCTCAAATTTCTGGGATTCTGTAACTACTTTTTCCTTTCCTAAGCTGATGGGAATTTCAACCAATTGATCTTGCTTGTATCCTTCTTCACCTTCAATTGGCAAGATTTCTTCTGTATTTTTCAATGAATCGATGTTAAAAAGCATCTCGTTTTGCATGTTGGCAGGTGGACTGAATCTTGCATTGGGATCTATGTTGAGACTTCTATCATTAAAAACCTGCTGATAATAGTAAGCCCATGCAGGCATCGCCATTTGAGATCCACCAGCTGTATATAGCATTCTTAAAAATGGATCGTCGCAACCAACCCATACGCCAGAAAGTAGTTGTGGACTGAATCCGATAAACCATCCATCCGCATTGTCATTGGTGGTACCTGTCTTACCTGCAACTTCATTGTTTACTCCATATGCCCATCTCAATGAACTTCCGGTTCCAAAGTCAACTACACCCTGAAGCATTTTGGTCATGATATAAGCCTCGGATTCACTGATGACTTCTTTTGTTTGTGTTCTGAATGAGGCAAGCACATTCCCATTTCTGTCTTCAATCCTGCTGATATAATAGGGCTTTACATTGAATCCCCTGCCTGGAAACATGCTGAATGCCTGCACCATTTCGATAAGTGATAAGTCAGCTGATCCCAGTGCGATCGAGGGGTAGGGAGGGATGTTATTCACAATGCCGCACTCTTTCGCAAATTCAATGGTTTTTTTCACACCCAATGTATTGATGAGGTAAACGGCACCGGGATTTTTTGAAAGTGCCAGACAAACAGCCATTGGTCCGCCTGTTCCATCAATCATTTTTCCACCCATATCAATCGGTCCGTTTGGAAGCTCTGTTTCAGGTTTGAATCCACTTTTCACACCCAACGTGTAGAGCAGAGGTTTAAATGTTGACCCGACCTGTCTTTTTGTTTTGATATTAACATGGTCAAATTTGAATCGCTTGAAATTGCTTCCTCCCACCCAGGCTTTTACTTCTCCAGACAAAGGATCGATGGAAAGCAAACCAATTTGCATGATTTGTTTATGATAACGAATAGAGTCAATCGGAGACATCAAAGTATCTTTCTCTCTTTTTTCATTCCATGCAAAAACTTTCATGTTGACAGGCTCCATGAATGTTTTTCTGATTTCCTCCTCATCGACGCCCTCTTCTTTTAAATTTTTCCATCGCTCTGTTTGTTTGATGGCTGCATCCATAACCGCCTTTCCCTCTTTTGTTTTCCAAACAGATCCGTCTTTGATATTGTATTGATTGCTGAATACTTTTTGAAGATTCTGCATGTGTCTGTATACTGCGATTTCAGCATACTCTTGCATCTTTGGATTGATGGTAGTAAAAATTTTCAATCCATCCCGGTAGAGGTCATACGGTTCACCGGTTTTGGGATTTTCATTCTGCTTGCACCATTCTTTCAAGTCATCTCTCAGCATCTCACGGAAGTATGGCGCAATTCCTGAATTTTCATCCATCTTTAAATATTTTAGTTGGATGGGTGCCATTTTCAATGATTTCGCTTCCTCTTTTGTAAGGAAATCATTTCTGACCATTTGATCAAGAACTGTGTTGCGCCTGGACATAGCAGCTTTTGGATTTCTGCGTGGATTGTATCTCGTTGATCCCTTTAAAACGCCAACAAGTACGGCTGCTTCTTCTACAGCCAATTGTCCGGGTTCTTTTTGAAAATATGTTTTAGCAGCATTGCGAATACCATAGGTTTCTTCACCATAGTTGACCATGTTCAGGTAAAGGGTGATGATTTCTTCTTTGGTGAAATTTTTTTCCAAACGTATCGCAACAATCCACTCTTTTAATTTCTCAATTACACGTGTTACGCTTTTGCGACTTTGTTGCCCGAGCAATGCTTTTGCTGTTTGCTGTGTTATGGTGCTTGCGCCCCCCTCTCTTCCTAGAAATACGATTGCCCTTGCTAAACTTTTGATATCAATACCGGAATGATCATAGAAGCGTTCATCCTCAGTTGCAATCAGCGCGCGAATGACAAAGGGGGAAATATCCTGGTATTTGACATTGATTCTGTCTTTCAGATAGAATTTTCCCATGAGCGTGCCATCGTCCGCATAAATTTCTGAAGAAGACATCAAAGATGGATTTTCCAACTCTTCGATCGAAGGAAGTTTGCCAAAGAGTCCCACGTATATCAAGAAAATCAACAGAAAAACCAACCCCCAGGCATAGAGAAATATCTTCCAAAAAATCCTAACGGCTTTGGTGGGTTCAGCAGCTTTTTTCTCATTCAATGCCATAGAGTAAAGCTAGTCAAAAGATGAATGATTTTTTTAAAACAGTTGCCTAAAATTTTCCAGGCAACTGAGCTTTTAGAAACTCAATATATTTGACAGTTTCTTTGTCTTCAAGCATCTTTTTTAAATTTCCGGGGGAGACGATATAAAAATTGTACTTATCGGCAGGCAGCCAAGGAAAAACCTCTTTTGTTGAAACAGGTTTTATTTTATCTACATAACTGACAGCCTCCGCAACATCGTTGAAAAGGCTGATGAGGATATATGGAGTTTCCCCAATTTTATCATTTCTGATGGTAAAGGATTTTGAAAAATATTTTTCAGCATGGTACCTGCTCAATGCTCTTTTTGCTTCATTTACATATACAATATCCACTCCATTCATCAACATGATAACTCCATATTGTTCCTTTGGATCAAATTGATAGGCAGAGGGGATGGCAGTTTTTTGTTCAGGTAGTTTCGAGATTTTTGAAGAGTCGATTTTGAGCAAATTATTATCGTCGCGGATCATTCTTTTTGGTGCGGTGACAGGTTTTGTTTGGGCTACCTCTGGTTCATCATCTTTCATCCTTGTAACCTGCATGGCTTTCAATTGAGCTTCAATAGAGTCTCTGTTTTTAAGCACTTCTTTTAAAACAATTGCTTTGGCTGCCAATGGAGAATTGGGAGCAATTTTTTCGATATTTGAAAGGGTTGCAATTGCTGTGCTATCCTTTCGTTCTTTGATATAGTAAACTGATTCGATATAAAGCAATTGAGGTGTCCAGTAACTTTCTCCGTAAAGAGAGTCAGCCAATTTTTTATTGGCCAATGCCTTGGTAAAATCGCCACTTATAAATTGATTGTATATTTCATTATAGGTCTTTTCTACAGCGATTATTTTTGCTTTGTCCTGCTTTTCTGTTTTGGTTGGATTCAGCAACATTTTTGTCAATGGGCCATCAGGTGAATATTTTTTCAGTAGTGAGCTGTAAAAGTTGGCCTGTTCAACACTGTCCAATTGTTTGTAACAAAATGCCAGATCAAAATATGCCTGAATAAGATTGGATGAATCACTTTCAATATTCAACAACTGTTTATTCCAGTATATAGATTCTCTATAATCACCCAGTTTGTCTTTGTACAGGGTGCCCAAAATTTTAATTCCACCTGATTTTTTTGCATTCGAGGCTATCAATTTTTCTGTAGTGATGGGTAAGTTGTCAAATAGAGATTCATAATTGATTGCTGTTCCAGTATTTTTTTCATTTGGGTCCTGGGTAGGAGCATTTGCATCATTGGCTGATTTTTTTATGCCCAGCAAATTGCTTCCTGCATTGCTTCTTCTCCAATTATCTTCATTGTTTCTATTGCCCCATTTGTTTTTAAATGCAATTGACCCCTGCGATTTCAATGAGGGATTATTGAAGTACCATTCACCAGATTTGTCCTGGTTCTGAAAAAGGTCTGCTCCCTGTTCTTCCAGTATATTGTTTTTTCTTGCAGTTGTTCCGGAATTGTTCATATCAACCTTGAGCCCTTCTTCTTTTCTAAGTTTCTTCAGCAATTCTCTGATGTACACTTCTCTTTGTTTTTCTGGCATGGAAGCGATCATTTGCAGGCTGTCTTCCTTTTCAATAATGCCGAGTGCATTTGCAAGATCTGTAACGATTGATTTTTTTAATTCTATTTCTTTTGTAAATCCTGGTTGCGTATTGGAAGTGCTGTCAAAATATTTCTTGGAGAGGGGATATTTTTTATTGGCAAATGCAAGTGTTGCAATAGTCAGGTTATTTTTTAATTTCAGATCCTGATCGTTTGAATTGTATTTATTGCTTGCTTCCAACAATAGAATTGCCCTTGTTACGCTGTCTCTCGAGAGCTCCATCTCTGAGGCAGCTGCAAAGATGATTGGCCTATAGGATATGTACTTTTCTCTGCTGGCTAGCTTTATCAGTGCTTTTACGTCTTCCTCGATTTTTTCATTTCTATCTTTTTTGTCAGACGCGAGACTGATCTGATAAATTTTTGCATAAGCGGCCATTACGGGATCAGTGGTTAAACCAACGGACCTCTCAAATGCTTCATTGGCTGCATCACGGTTATTTGCTCTTGCATACATTTGAGCAATCAGAAAATGCATCCTGGCTTTTTCCTGTTTGTTGATGGCAACTGGAATAGCAAGTTCCAAAAACCTTGCAGACGAATCATATTGTTGCATTTTATAAAACCAATATGATTTTAATTCAAATAAATATGGCTGAAGTCGTTTCGGGAAATCGATGTCTCTGGACAATGTTTCAATCATTCCTCTTGCATCATCATCGTTTTCCTGCTCAATCAGTGTTCTTGCGATCCATAGCAATGTTTCGTTTCTAATTGGCTTGTGTCCACCGAAGCCAGACTCTTTAGATGAAATGGTATAGACATTTCCGCTGTTGTTGATGTTGGACCCAATTGTTTTTTCAAATCCCCGTTCTGATTTATCCTTGGGTTGAAAATTATAATTGATATATTGAAATACGTCGTAGGCAGAGTCAAACTTTTTTTGAAAAAAATAGGACTGACCCATTAAAAAATAGAGGTCATCCACCCAGTCATTTCTGAGGTCGTGTAACAGTACTCCATTGTTGACTTTGATCACAACAGAATCCAATTCCAGTTGTTGCTGCGCAGTTGAATTTAAATCGTAGTTGAAAAAAGATAAGAGTGTATTGAAAGTATCTTTATGCGATTGTTTTGCTCCAGCTATAATTTTTTGAATTTTTTGATTTGAGTTGAAGTAGAAATTATAGTGTGAGAATGTATTCTCCTTGAGCCTTTTGATGGGGCCGATTTTCTTATCAGGGGTAAGCTCTGAGGGAAGCTTTCGGTTCTCGTAATTTTTTGGTTTTTTTAAATCAAAGGTGATGTTTGCTTGTGCTGAAATCTTCTCCAATGACAGCATGGCAATGAGAAGCAATGCTGCGCTTGGCCATAGGTTCCATCTTTTTTTAAAAGTTAACATCCGTGGGTAAAACTAAGATTTCTGTATTGAATAGAAAAGTCAGCTATTGAGGAATTAACAGTAACTTTATGGTAGATTCTGAGTTAAAATTGTTGAATGGCAGAAAATGAAATAAAACAGAGTACATTCAAGCGGTTGACCAACCGTTATAGGCTGATCATCATGAATGATCATACCTATGAAGAGGTTGTGACATTCAAGCTGACAAGATTGAGTGTGTATGTACTTTCTTGTTTTGTTTTTGTTTTACTTGTTGGACTCACAACTGCTTTGATCAGTTTTACTCCTTTGAAATTTTACATACCTGGATATGGAAGCCAGGCTGAAAGAAAAGAACTGACAGCGCTAAAAATAAAGACCGATTCACTCGAGACGTACATAAAAAATAGAGAGTTGTATTGGGAAAACGTGCGCAACATCATTTCTGGGAAAGCCGAGTTGAATTTAGATACTGCTGTTATCTCAATTCCCAATCTTGAACAAACTCCTGAATAAAAACTTGTTTTCTTTGAAAAAAGAATCACCGAAGGACCTTTCTTGGATTAAGTATATGTCATTAGGAGGGCAAATATTTGCGTCTATAGCCATTATGTTAGCACTGGGTTGGAAACTGGATCAATGGCTTGGCTTCAATTCAGCTCTATTTATTTGGGTATTACCTTTGTTGATCATCGTGCTGATTTTAGCAAAACTGATTATAGATACAAATAAAAAAAGTAAATGATTCCTCAACCACTTCGTCCAGTCATCTGGCTGTTTCTATTGGTGAATATTTTTACGGCAGTGTTCTACAGCACGTTTATATCCATCGAAACAGATCCTGATGTTTTGTTGATTGGCAATGCGTATATATGTATTCTGACCCTGGTATCATATTGGTTCATGTCAACTGGAGCTAAGTCAAAGTCGACTGTCCAGTTTACATCCTCTGTTTATGGATCTTTCTTAATTAAAATGGTATTATCTGTTTTAATCGTAGTTCTTTATTCCAAATTAGCGGGTAAGAAAATGAATTCAAATGGAATCATCGGTTGTCTTTTTATCTATTTGATCTATATGTTTTTGGAAGTAAGGGGACTCATGACATTGTTTCGCAAGGACTGATATGTCAAAAAAAGAAGTTGCTATATCAGCCTTGGGTGATTTTATACCAGAAGGGACCTATCAATTGGTTGAACCCTTTTTGGTTCATTATAAAGTGCATTTAACCATTACGAAGACCCGCGAGACTGTGTTGGGTGATTATCGAAATGCAGTGCCAGGAAAATCACATCGCATTTCAATAAACGGGAACCTCAATCAGTATGCTTTTTTGATCACACTGCTTCATGAGCTGGCACATCTGATAACTTTTGTACGTTTTGGCCATCGTGTACAATCTCATGGAAATGAGTGGAAAATGCAATTTTCAGAACTATTACAGCATTTTTTGAAAAACAAAGTTTTCCCAGATGACATCAACCAACAACTTGCTTCTTCTCTGTTGAGTCCTGCTGCAAGTTCATGTGCCGACGATGCTTTGATGAGGGTACTTCGAAATTATGATGAGATCAAAGAAAACCACTTTCTTGTTGAGCAAATTCAACCTGGTGGAATATTTCAAACAAAAAACGGACGCAGATACAGACGTGAAGAGAAAATAAGGAAGCGAATCAAGGCAGTTGAAATCGAAACAGGAAGGGTGTATTTGTTCAGTCCGATTTATGAAGTGATCAAGGTGAATTGATCAAATGTGCTTGGTCATCCACACATTGCATCCATGATGTCCAGTATCTCCAATTGGCTCGTAAATATATTCAAATCCAAATTTTTCATAGACGCCTATGGCTCTTTTCAATTCTGGCATGGATTCAAGATAAATTCTTTTGAAACCCTGTTCCCGCGCAAATTCAATTGATTTATTGATGATGGATGCACCAATGCTTTTGCCCCTTGCTTCAGGTAGCAGGTACATTTTAACAAGCTCGCAGGTATCAATGGGCAAGCCATTGCTTGGAAAAATTCCGCCTCCGCCGAGCATTTTCCCATCCTCTTCTGCAATAAAATAAATCGATTTCGTTGTTTGGAACAATTCATAGAGGTGATCAGTAGATTTATCAAAGTATACAGTACCACATTTGTTGGCATTGAATTCTTCTAAACAACTTCTGATAATCGTTGCTATTTGTGTGTTGTCAGCTGGTTCTATTGTTCTGAGGTTTACCATAAAAGACTTTATTCGTATGATTCAAAATATACATGTAAAATTAGCAATCGTTACACTAAAATTTAATTAATTTAGGGACATTTCACGCTGTCTTTCAATTAAATTCTACATGAGCGGATTTTCATCTAATGAATTGGCAAAATTTACAAAAGAAGTTGGACTTCGGTACCAGCTATACAACAGTCTTTTTACCTCGTTGCCTTTTCACCGTATTGAAAAAACCGGGATTTTACTTTCATTGTTGCAATCCAATTGTGAGGAAGGGTTTAAGAAACGCATGAATCCTACGCAGATTTTACAAGATTTTTTTTCCCGCCATACAACTTATCAGACTGAACAGCAACAGCTGGATTTATTGTTTCGGATAGTACAATATGTGGAAAGGCAAGTGGTATTGTTTGATGCATTAGAGGATGCTGCTTTTACGAAAATCAACGATATGCAAGGGGTGGGAACTCTCAAACATCTCGAGACAGAAGTGGTGCAAACAAAAAGACATGTACAGCTGCAAAAGAAACTAAAAGATTTTTGCGTTCGACTGGTGTTGACAGCACATCCAACTCAGTTTTATCCTGATTCTGTCTTGGGTATCATCAATGATCTTTCTAGGGCAATTGCAGAAAACAATTTGAATCAAATCAATATCTATCTCCAACAGCTTGGTAAAACTCCCTTCTTTAAAAAACAAAAACCAACCCCTTATGACGAGGCTGTTAGTCTCATTTGGTACTTGGAGAATGTTTTTTATCCGGCCAGCGGTAAAATTGCCAATGCGCTTTCAGCACAATATACTGACCTCTATGATGCTGAAAATAAAATTATTCGCATGGGATTTTGGCCGGGCGGTGATCGCGATGGAAATCCTTTTGTAACCAGTGCCATCACAGCAAAAGTTGCTAAATCACTCAGAGGAAGCATCATTAAATGTTATTATCTCGATATCAGAAAACTCAAGCGAAGACTTACGTTTGAGGGAATTGAAGCCAAGCTGACAGAGCTGGAAAATAAACTGTATAACAATATTTTTATACCAGGACACATAACAGATTTAGCAAAGGATGAAATTCTTGAAACACTACATTCCATCCGTGAAATTATTTTATACAACCACAACGGATTGTTTTTAAATCTTGTTGATGGACTGATCAATCGCGTGCATTTATTTGGATTGTATTTTGCCTCGCTCGACATCCGACAGGATAGCTCTGTGCATGCAAAAGTTATTTCAGAATTATGCACGTTGTTAAACGAAGGTGACTATGAATCTATGACAGATGAGGCAAAAATTGAATGGCTATCATCTATTGATTCATCAATTGAAACTCCAGTTGATGCAAGTTCTATCGTAAAAGATACCCTCGAGTCTGTAAAGATCATCAAACAAATCCAGGAGGAAAATGGGCGTCCAGGTTGTGAGCGTTATATCATCAGCCAATGCAACAGTGCTGTTGACATACTGGAAGTTTTTGCATTGTTTGTATTGGGTGGATGGAAAAGAGATGCCATCTCTGTCGATATCATTCCTCTTTTTGAGACAATTAACGATCTAAGCAATGCTGCCCATGTTATGCAATCCCTCTATTCTTTTCCTTTGTATAAAGAACACTTAAAAAGGAGGGGAAACAAGCAAACAGTCATGTTGGGTTTTAGTGATGGTACAAAGGATGGTGGATACCTTATGGCCAACTACAGTATTTTCAAGGCCAAACGTGAGTTGACTGCCGTATCTGCTAAATACGGTGTTGATGTAATGTTTTTTGATGGAAGAGGAGGGCCGCCAGCACGTGGCGGTGGCAAGACACATAAGTTTTATGCTTCCATGGGAAGTGATATTGCGAATAGAGAAATAGAGCTGACTGTACAGGGGCAAACTGTAAGTTCAAATTTTGGAACAGTCGAAGCTGCTCAGTACAATATTGAGCAATTGATTCATGCTGGTGTTGGTAATGAAATTTTCTCCGATGGTTTAAGCACCTTCAGTCAGCAAGAACAGGAATTGCTGCAATTGCTCGCAGAGGAATCATTTCGGTCATATGTGGCATTGAAGTCGCATCCGTATTTTCTCGATTATCTCTATCATGCGAGTCCGCTAAGATTCTATGCTGAAACCAATATTGGCAGCCGACCTGCAAAACGTGGTGCATCTCATCAATTTACGTTGCAAGATCTAAGAGCCATTCCATTTGTTGGCGCATGGAGTCAGATGAAGCAAAATGTAACTGGCTATTATGGAGTAGGATCGGCTTTAAAAATCATGGAGGAAAAGGGGGTATTCCAGGATGTAAAAAACTTGTACATACGTTCAGCATTCTTTAAGACCCTGATTGATAATTGTGAAATGGCAATGCGCAAATGCTTTTTCCCACTTACCTCATTCTTATCAGATCATCCAACATATGGGGAGCTTTGGCGTAATATGGAAGCTGAGTTTGAACTTACAAAGAAATATATCTTGTTGCTCACAGGCAAGCATGATTTGATGGCAGACTATCCCATTGAACAGATTTCTATTCAAACAAGAGAGCGAATTGTTTTGCCCATTGCAACTGTACAGCAGTATGCCATTACAAAGGTGAGAGAGATGGAAGAGAAAAATATTCCCTCTGCATTGCGCAAGACCTATGAGAAGCTCGTTATGCGTTGTTCTTTTGGTATTATCAATGCAGGTAGAAACTCTGCTTAACCTTGCATGGCGGCTTTCTTCATTTCTGCAGCTTTGCTTTTACCCAGGTATTCTTCAATCAAATGATGAACAAGATAAATGATGGGTGTGCATAGGATTGCAACAGAAAACTTATACATATATCCTGTTAATGCAATGGCTGTAACCCGTGGAAATGAAAATCCTAATGAGAAGTAAAGATATATATAGGAGACGCATACAGTATCAATTAGCTGAGAAACCAGTGTAGAGACGGTTGCCCTCATCCATATTCCTTTTTCACCAGTGATTTTTTTAATTCTTTTAAATACAGTAGCATCGGCCAACTGACCTACCAGAAAAGCAGTGAGTGATGCAAAAATGATGTTCATGCCCTGGCCCAATACTTGTGAAAAAGCGGATTGCATATCCGGGACACCATTGGCTTTTTGTGAACCTATCCAATAGTCATCTGGAGCCAGATGAATGGCTCCATAAAATACGAGGAATGCAAACATGATGATGATGCTAGTAAGAATAGAAAGAAATCTAACACCTTTCACACCGTAGTATTCATTGATCAGATCGGTCATGATAAATACAACAGGCCAAATCAGTACTCCAACTGTGAGCGTGAAGCCAAGTCCACTTTCTCCCAGCAGCGTCATGTTTGCGGGTGCAAGGTGAAGGGTCTTTTCCAGGGAGAAAAGCTTTACACCAATCACTTCGGCCATCAATGTATTGGCGACGAAAAATCCACCGAGGATTAAAAAGAGTCTGGTGGCCTTGTCTTTAATGATGTTGTGTATCATGCGTTGCGTATACTCCTAAGTTAAGTATTTATTATTTGGCATTTTACCATTCTATTAGAATTCCGAGCTTTAAATGTTGTTACCTTTGAAAAAATAATCCCTTATGAAAATTTTTGTTGCTGGTTTGCCCTATGATCTGGATGATGCAGAATTAGAGGAAATTTTTGAAAAGTTTGGAAAAGTTGATTCTGCAAAAGTGGCGATGGATAAAATGACGGGCAGAAGCAGGGGATTCGGATTCGTAGATATGCCGATTGATGAGGAAGCCAAAGACGCGATTGAAAACCTCAACGACATTTCATTGGGCAAAAAGCCTCTTGTGGTAAAAGCTGCCGAGGAAAGACAACCGGGTACCGGCAGTTCCAATTTCAATAGACGTCCAGGTGGATTTCAGCAGAACCGCGGACCAAGACAATTTTAGATATTTCCCTTTTTTAATTCTTCTACCGCGTGGTTTGCTGCCCTTGCAGTAAGTGCCATGAAGGTGAGTGAAGGATTCTGTGTACTGGTAGAGACCATGCTTGCTCCATCTGTGACAAATACATTCTTGCAATGATGCATTGCATTCCATTTATCCAACAATGAAGTCTTTGGATCATGTCCCATTCTTACTCCCCCCATTTCATGTATATCGAGTCCGGGTGCTTGCTTGCTATCCCTTTGCTTGATATCAGTACATCCTGCAATTTCAAGCATCTCAGATGCAACTTCCAGAAAATCATCTTTTAGTTTGATATCATTGTCATCATAATCGATTGAAGTAATGAGCAATGGCATTCCCCATTTGTCTTTTTGATCCTTGCTTAGTCTCACATGATTGCTCTCTTTTGGAATGGTCTCACCCTGCATCATCATGCTTACGCGCCATTCGCCAGGTTCTGAGTAACTGTTTTTCAAATCTTCGCCAATAAGATCGCTCGTTCCTCTGCCTCGGCTGGATCCGTAGAAGACCATGTATCCTCTCAGGAAGTCCATCTCTTGCTTATGAACATTTCTGAAGTTGGGCATCATGGGCTGTGTGGGTCTTCTTCCATAATAGTATTTGTCATCCGGACCGTCATAGGCTGCACTGACAGTTCCCCTGTAATTATGAAATGCAATGTATTTACCCAACAATCCATTGTCATTTCCAAGTCCGTTTTGAAACCTGTTCGAAGTTGAATTGAGCAGAATCAAATTGGTATTTAAACATGCGGCATTGACAAAAATAATTTTTGCATAATATTCTTCTTCTTTTCCAGTAACGGCGTCAATGATTTTGACACCTTTTGCTTTACCTAATTTTTCATCATACAGGATGGAATGAACAACAGCATCTGTTCTCATGCTGAGGTTGCCAGTTTTTGCAGCCCAGGGTATGGTGGATGAGTTTGAGCTGTAATATCCGCCAAATGGACATCCTCTTTCACAAAGGGTTCTGGCCTGGCATTGTGTTCTTCCTTGCTCTAAATGAATGGGATTTGGTTTTGTAAGATGCGCACATCTTCCTTGTACGACTCTTCTGTCTTTATAGTGAGTGTTGATTTTCTTTTGTATTTCAGATTCAACACAGGTCATTTCCCAAGCTGGTAAAAATTCTCCATCAGGCAATGTATCTAATCCATCAAAGTTCCCACTGATGCCTGCAAACCGCTCAACATGTGAATACCAGGGAGCAAGATCATCATAACGTATTGGCCAGTCAATAGCGAATCCATCTCTTGCAGGTCCCTCGAAATCATATTTGCTCCAACGTTGCGTTTGTCTGGCCCACAAGAGTGATTTACCACCCACCTGATACCCTCGAATCCAGTCATATGGTTTCTCCTGTATATATGGATGATCGGTGTCTTTAACAAAAAAATGCTCTGTCGCTTCGCTGAAAGCATAGCACCTAGATACAACTGGATTTTCATCAATGATCTTTCTTGGCATTTTCAGATGGTGAGGAAATTCCCATGGGTGCTTTGTTGCTGTTGGATAGTCTTTCAAGTGAACAACATCTTTTCCTCTTTCGATGACCAGGGTTTTCAAACCTTTTTCACAAAGTTCTTTTGCAGCCCATCCGCCACTCATTCCTGAGCCAATGACAATGGCATCGAATGAGTTGGTTTTGATTGATTTGGTATTCAAGTTGGGTGCACCTGATTCGTTGTTCATGTTGGAAATTTTGTATGTTGAATGTACGTAGAATAATCAATTTGCACTTGGGTTCATTCAATAGATTGAGTAAATTCGCACTCCTGGGGAATTAGCTCAGTTGGTAGAGCGTTTGCATGGCATGCAAGAGGTCAGCGGTTCGAACCCGCTATTCTCCACTTATTGTATTATTCCTGAAATGTATTCTACGAAAGGTTTCTGCTTACATAAAGCCTAGCTCCAATTTGGCCTCTTCACTCATCATGTCTTTGGTCCAGGCGGGCGTCCAGGTGATTTCAACGAATACATCATTGATTCCCTCAACTTCTCTGATTTTCTGATCGACTTCGTGGGGGAGGGTTTGGGCAGCGGGACAACTGGGCGCGGTAAGCGTCATGATGACTTGAACGTTATTGATTGGAACAACATTCACCTCGTAAATCAATCCCAGTTCCCAAATATTGACAGGAAGCTCCGGATCAAATACTGTTTTGATCTTTTCAATTACTTCTTGTTTTATCTGTTCTTCTGTTTTCATTTGAATCTATTGACGGTTGATAGTTAACCGTTAACAGTCAACCCTTAACTGTGTTATCTCGTCCCTCGTCCCTTCTCCCTTGTCCCTTTATCAAGTATACCCCTGCATCCAACTTCATCTGCTTGATCATCGCACGCAAACCATTGGATCGGGTTTGCGCCAAGTGTGAACTAAGTCCAACGGCATCAACGAAACCAAGCGGAGCGTCGATGATTTCCTGTGGGGCATGTCCACTCAACACTTGTATCATTAAACTTACAAGGCCTTTTACGATTACGGCATCACTGTCGCCATCAAAAAAAACTTTCCCGTCTTTTTCGTAGGAATGAATCCATACGCTTGATTGGCAGCCTTTGATTTTATATTCCTCTGTCTTAAATGCATCATTCAATGGAGGGAGTTTTTTCCCCATATCTATGATGTACTCATACTTTTCTTCCCATGTATCAAACATGGAAAAATTTTCAATGATTTCGTTTTCGATGGCTCCTATGGTAGGATGTTCTCCCATTTATTTCAACATCTTAATTGACTTGTTCAGCGCTTCAACAAGAATATCGATTTCTTCTTTGGTATTGTACGCTGCAAAGGATACCCTGGTTGTTCCAACAATGCCAAGATAACTCATCAAAGGTTGTGCGCAATGATGTCCGGTTCTGACGGCAATTCCCTGGTTGTCTAATAATATCGCAAGATCCTGTGGATGAATACCATCAATGGTAAAAGATGCAACGCTGACTTTTTCTGCTACATCTCCTTTGATATGAAGTCCCTCAATCTTTTTCAATTTTTCGGTTGCATAAGAGAGCAGTGCTGCCTCATGCTGGCGGATGAAAGCCTTTCCAATACGGTTCATAAAATCAATCGCAGGCTTCAGTGCAATAACATCAGCAATATTAGGGGTGCCTGCTTCAAACTTGAAAGGGAGTTCGTTGAAAGTTGTCTTTTCAAAAGTCACTTCTTTGATCATTTCTCCACCTCCCTGATAAGGCTGCATGGATTCAAGAAGCTGCTTTTTACCATATAAAACACCGACACCTGTTGGGCCGTAAATTTTATGTCCTGAAAAAACAAAAAAATCACAATCCAATTGGGTCACATCAATATCGAGGTGAACGGCTGATTGCGCTCCATCAATCATCGACAAAGCACCATGCTTGTGTGCGAGTTGAATGATTTCTTCTACAGGGTTGATAACGCCGAGAGCATTGGAAGCGTGAACCACCGCAACCATTTTGGTTTTGTTAGAGAGCATTTTTTTGAACGCCTCCATGTCGAGTTTTCCATTTGCATCAATGGGGATGACACGGATGACTGCTCCTTTTTTTTCAGCAATCATTTGCCATGGTACAATATTGGCATGATGTTCCAAAGTGCTAATGATGATTTCATCTCCTGCATGTAGAAAAACATTGCCCCATGCATTCGCTACAAGATTGATGCTTTCTGTTGTGCCTTTTGTGAAAATAATTTCTTCATGATGCTTTGCATGAATGAATGACTGCACAGCTGTACGGGATGCTTCAAATGCAGCAGTGGCCTCATCTGCAAGCGTATGGAGTCCGCGGTGAATATTTGCGTTGTAATGAGAGTAGTAATGTGAAATCGCATCAATAACCTGTTTGGGTTTTTGAGCAGTCGCGGCATTATCAAAGTATACCAGAGATTTACCCTTTACTTTTCTTTCAAGAATAGGGAATTCATTTCTGATGGATTGAACGTCATATGTTTGATTGGCAGACATGATGTTATGCTTCGAATGAAAGTCTTTCAGCAATAAGTGACTCTACATGATTCCTGATCGCTTCATTCTCGATTTGCCCAAGTATATCACTGGCAAACGCTTGAAGCAACAATGCTTTTGCGTTTTTTTCAGAGATGCCTCTTGCTCTCAAGTAAAACAATGCATCTTCATCGAGTTTTCCAATCGTACAGCCGTGTGAGCACTTTACATCATCAGCAAATATTTCCAGCTGTGGTTTTGTATTTGCGGATGACTGTTCTCCAATCAGGATGTTTTTGTTGGATTGATATGCATTTGTTTTTTGGGCGTCCTTGCGGACAAATATCTTTCCATTGAATACACCGGTTGATTGCTCATCCATGATGCCTTTGTACAATTCATTGCTTTCGCAGTGAGGCATTCTATTGTCAACGATGGTATGATTGTCTGCCAATGTATTTCCCTTCAACAAATACAGTCCATACATATGGCTCTCAGCATGTTCGTCTTCCATCACCATGTTAAGGTTGTTTCTTACCATTGCCCCATCCAATGTAATGGTTATCGCATGTGTATTTGATCTTTCCAGCTGTCGAACATGTGTTGTTCCTGTATGGCTCGAAAGCTTTCCTTCATTTTGCAGTTTGATATATTTGGTGATGGAGTCTCTTCCTGTGCAAATTTCTATAACCTCATTGGTGAGACTTTCACCCCCGCCAATATTGATATAGGTTTCAATGAATGATGCTTGGGCATTGGGTTCTACAGACACGAGTATTCTAGGTTGGGAAAACCTGCATCCATTGCGGGTGTCCGAAAAATGGTATATGATCAACGGCTGCTTGAGCACCTTGCCTTTTTTAATTTTGATGAATACACCACCTGCTGCAAATGCACCATTCAAGGCGTTTACTCCATCAGGATGATAACCATGGCTGTGTCCAAGGTTGTTCTCAACAAATTCAGCGTCTTCATCACCAGCTGCAGTTTCAAGTGATTTGATCATCAACGCATCTTTTTCTTGTATAAAAGATTGATGATCTTGATAACGGCCATTGTAAAAGACAATGTAATTGAATTCTTCTGTTCCAGGCAATATTGATTGCTGAATAGTCGCTGCGTCAAGTTGAGTCTGCTCAACTGCAATGTTCATTTCATTTTTGAACAGGCTTTTTACTGGCACATATTTCCACTCCTCGTGTTTTGGCGCTGGGATGCCCATACCTGAAAAAGTCTTCCAGTTTTCCTGTTGAAATACAGAAAGGTTCTTTGATTTTCCTTCCAGTTGGGTGTATGCGGACTTTAAAACATTCGTTAGATCCATTCCTCAATGATTTTAGGCAATTGCCTGGTCAACTTCTTCTTTGATAAAATCGTATCCTTTTTCTTCCAATTCCAATGCCAGTTCTTTTGTGCCGGATTTTACGATTCTTCCTTTGTACAAAACATGTACAAAATCAGGTACGATGTACTCCAGTAATCGCTGATAGTGTGTTACCACCAAGAATGCATTGTCTTTCGATCTCAACTGATTCACACCATTTGCAACAATGCGCAATGCATCAATGTCCAACCCTGAATCTGTTTCATCCAAAATGGCAAGTTTCGGCTCGAGCATCGCCATTTGAAAAATTTCATTCCTTTTTTTCTCACCACCAGAAAATCCTTCATTCAATGACCTTGACAACAATGCCTGATCAATTTGAACGAGTTTCATTTTTTCTTTCATCAATTTCAAGAACTGTGCAGCATCCAATGGATCCAAACCATTGTACTTTCTTTTTTCATTCAAAGCCGTTTTCATGAAATTGGTCGTACTCACTCCCGGAATTTCAACGGGATATTGAAACGCAAGAAATAGTCCTTCCTTTGCTCTATCTTCTGGAGAAAGCTCCAGCAAATCTTTGCCCAAGAAATCAACGGATCCTCCTGTTACTTCATAGTCTTCACGACCTGCGAGTACAGAAGCCAACGTACTTTTACCTGAGCCATTTGGTCCCATGATGGCATGGATCTCTCCTGGCTTGATGTCAAGGTTGATTCCTTTTAAAATTTCTTTCTCTTCGATGCGGGCTTGCAGATTTTCAATCTTCAGCATATGTATTCATTGATGTTTTAAAAATTATCCAACACTTCCCTCTAAACTGATGGCAAGTAATTTTTGGGCTTCCACTGCAAATTCCATTGGAAGCTGATTCATTACTTCTTTCGCAAAGCCATTGATGATTAGTGCAACCGCAGTTTCAGTATCAATTCCTCTTTGGTTGCAGTAAAAAATCTGGTCTTCACCAATCTTCGATGTTGTTGCTTCATGCTCCACAACAGCTGAATTGTTTTTTACCTCTATATACGGGAAAGTATGTGCGCCACATTTATCGCCCAGCAGCAGCGAGTCGCACTGAGAAAAATTTCTCGCATTGCTTGCATTTTTCGCGACGTTTACGAGTCCACGATAAGAATTGTTGCTCTTTCCTGCAGATATTCCTTTCGATACGATTCTGCTTCTGGTATTTTTACCCAGGTGAATCATTTTTGTTCCAGTATCCGCCTGTTGAAAGTTATTGGTAACAGCTACAGAATAAAATTCTCCAATGCTGTAATCGCCTTTCAAAATCACACTTGGATATTTCCAGGTCACGCTTGATCCTGTCTCAACCTGTGTCCAGGAAATCTTGGAATGATCGCCTGCACAAATTCCTCTTTTGGTTACAAAATTGTAAATGCCTCCTTTTCCTTCTTTGTCACCGGGATACCAGTTTTGTACAGTAGAATATTTGATTTCAGCTTTTTCTTTTGCTATCAATTCTACCACAGCCGCATGCAACTGGTTCTCATCACGCATGGGTGCAGTACATCCCTCTAAGTAACTTACATAGCTCTCTTCTTCTGCAACAATCAATGTTCTTTCAAATTGTCCAGTGTTCTTAGCGTTGATTCTAAAATAAGTTGAAAGCTCCATAGGACATCTCACTCCCTTGGGTATATAGCAAAATGAACCATCGCTGAAAACAGCCGAGTTGAGTGCAGTGAAATAGTTGTCGGTTGCAGGTACAACTGATCCCAGGTATTTTTTTACCAGCTCAGGATGTTCCTGAATGGCTTCGCTCATCGAGCAAAATATAACGCCGACTTTTGAAAGTTCTTCTTTGAAGGTTGTTGCAACAGAGATGCTGTCCATCACGGCGTCTACTGCAACGCCCGTAAGTCTCTTTTGCTCATTTAGAGAAATACCAAGTTTTTCAAAAGTATTTCTGAGCTCGGGATCTATTTCATCCAAACTTTTAGGACTGATCTTTTGCTTGGGAGCAGAATAGTATATGATGTCTTGGAAATCGATTTTTGGGTAGTTTACATTTGCCCAAACAGGCTCCTCCATTTTTTGCCAGTGACGAAATGCTTTTAGTCGGTACTCCAACATCCAGGATGGCTCGTTTTTCTTAGCAGAAATAAAACGAACGGTGTCCTCCGATAAACCCTTTGGAGCCTCGTCGGCTTCAATGTCTGTTACAAATCCGTACTTGTATTCAGAGGAGGTAATCTGTTCTAAAATATCATCCTGTTGTTCTGGCATAGATGCTTGCAATTTAATGGAGTGCAAAATTCACGATTTTCAGGTCTTTGGGGAAATGGAAAAGTACCCGAAAGCCTGATTTTCATTCGATTTTCCCAATATCGTAACACAAAAGGGTCGGTTTGGTTCGATTTATACAGTTTGCGTCCAGATTATGTACATTTCCACTTCGAAATGTCCTATGTCAAAAGAATTTTTACGCAACAAATTCAACGAACATTTTCAGTCAGATCCCAGGTATTTCAGGGCTCCCGGAAGAATCAATCTGATTGGTGAACATACCGATTACAACGGGGGATTCGTACTGCCTGCAGGAATTGATAAGTACTGTTCCATTTCAATTGCCCCCTCATCCGGCAGCATCTCAACAGTCATCGCCGCTGACCTTGATGAAAAAGTTGAATTTGACAAGGTACCAACCAAACCGACAACTGCCCATTGGATGAATTATATATGGGGAGTGATCAATGCTTTGAAGGCCAGGGGACTCGAAATC